>NZ_JBYLHY010000019.1:0-154831 GCF_057749925.1 Paenibacillus sp. sgz302191 | reverse complement strand
TGAATTCGTCGCTTTTCATCTTGTTAAGCACACGGGATAAGGCCGTTTTTCCGTTTTTTTCACGCGCTATCATCCGTTTCTATCGTTTACCTCTACTATACCAAAATCTACTAACCTGACAACATTGGCGTGAACGCCCCCTTCACCTTGGACCAGCTCCAGCATAATCGCGCAAGTGTTCGGACCGACGGCCTGCAGGCACGCCTCGATGTCGTTCAGAGGCACGTGCCGGAAGCCCGGTACCTTTGGCGCGAACAGCGGCTCCCAGTAAGCTTTGCCGGTTGCGGACATCATAGCCAGCGTACGTCCGTGGAAGCTGTTCGTCGTCGTAACGATCTCAAAAGCCCCTCCCAGCTTCAAGGAGCCGTATTTTCTCGCCAGCTTGACCGCACTTTCGTTCGCTTCCGCCCCGCTGCTGGCAAAAAACGTCCTGTCATAGCAGGTGTGATCCGTCAGTAGCCTGGCGAATTCAACCATCGGCCTGTTCAAGTACGCCGGGCTCGTATTCACCAGTACGGAGGCTTGCCGGGCGAGCGCTTCCTGCAGTACAGCCGGCGAATGCCCCAGACAGGTCACGGCCCAGCCGCCGACAAAATCCAGATACTTCCTGCCCTCCGTATCCCACAGATACATGCCCTGACCGCGTTCGAACACAATCTCCGGCCGTTTGGCCGTGAACAGAAGCGAAGCTTCCGCTTCTTTCAACAGTTTTGACGTTGCGCTTTGAACTTGGGAATTCATGCCATCACCTCTTCGTAATTTCGTATTATTCTACATTTTTTTGTATTTTTATTCAAATATTTTTTTCGGATGATCTTCTGTCCCGCGACAGCAAAAATCGGCAGCCGATTCCAGGTCCTTGCCTGAGATCGATTGCCGATTCATTTGACTTTTCATTTTGTTGAGTTTATGTTAAAATATTTTCACCAAAAACGGAAATTCATTATATCACATTTTACCGATTATGTCAATGTAAATTTCCGGAAATAGAACGCCGTTACAGGAGGTTACTTATGGAAACTTTACCCTGCCAAGGATGCAAAGGGATGTGCTGCGGCCCGGTTCCGGTCACCGAGCAAGAGTTCAAACGCATCAAAAAGCATATCAAATCGATGCCGGCCAAAACCCGCTCCAACCTTGAAAATCAACCGAGATTGTACGGAACGTGCATCTTTTACGATCTGGACCGGGACAAATGCGGAATTTACGCCGCAAGGCCGGAAGTGTGCCGGAAATTCGGCTATTATCGGCACCTGATCTGCTACCGCAAGCCCGAGCTGGCAACTCAGGAAGACAAAAGCTTCAAGGAAAAACCGGTCGGGCTGTTGACCCTGGATTTTCTCTGGAAGCATTTCAAATGATGCTGCAAAACGCCTCCGAAACCGCCGGACAAGCGGAACGAGGCGTCTTTTTTTGCGCGGGGACGGCGACTTCTCACTTCCATTCGTCCTTTTCCGTGTCATCGGTGAAAGCGTGCTCGATGTTGTCAACGATTTCCTCAACCGCACTGCTGATCATATCCGTAGCGGTCACGTCCTCTTCTCCGGGTTTGGTCGGGATCGTATCCTGGCAGACGTGCTCAAAATAGTTCGGTTCGCTCATGTTCGGAAGCCTCCTCGGTGGAAAATTTTGCTGTCATCCATAATAGTCTCCCACCGACAAGCCTGATTTTATGCATAAAAGGAAGACTGCTTTTCGGAGTAGACGAAGCCACCTTATGGGGATCGATGAAGGTCGCTTTTCGGGATCGGCGATTTTCCGCTTGAATAATCGGTTCATTTGGAGTAATTTAAACCTATATGAACTTATTTTTACACATTTGAACCTAAAGGGAGAGATTTTTTCATGGAAATGGATATTCGCTACGCTTCGCACCCGAGAGAAGTTAAAACTTTTGACACCAGCCGCCTGCGGGAAGAATTTCTCATCAATTCCTTGTTTGCGCCGGATGAAGTGAAGACGGTTTATTCGCACGTGGATCGTTTTATCGTAGGCGGGGTCGTGCCTGTTGAGCGTTCGGTTCAGCTGGAAGCCAACAAAAAGGATATGGCCGCAGACTACTTCCTGGAGCGCCGCGAAATCGGAATTATTAACGTAGGCGGTCGTGGAACCGTTCGCGTCGACGGCACTGCGTATGCAATGGACTCCAAAGACGGCCTTTACATCGGTAAAGGAGCGAAGGAGATCTTTTTCGAAAGCGAGAACGGCGCGGAGCCTGCGAAGTTTTACTTCAACTCCACTCCGGCGCATACGACCCATCCGACCGTGAAAATCGCCATCAACGAAGCTTCGCCGAACCATCTCGGCAGCATCACCAACTCCAATGAGCGGACGATCTACCGTTACATCCATACAGGCGGCGTGCAAAGCTGTCAACTCGTTATGGGCATGACGCTGCTCAAGCCGGGCAACATGTGGAATACTATGCCGAGCCACACGCACAACCGCCGCTCCGAAGTGTATTTTTACTTCGATATGCCGGAAGACGGCGTCGTATTCCATCTGATGGGCGAGCCGCAGGAAACGCGCCATGTCGTGATGCGCAACGAGCAAGCCGTCATTTCGCCGAGCTGGTCGATTCACAGCGGCGTAGGTACGAGCAATTATACGTTTATTTGGGGCATGGCCGGCGAAAATCAAATTTTTGAAGACATGGACGCCGTAGCCATGAAAGATTTAAAATAATCGGTACACTCTCTTTCAGAACGGATGAACACCGATGAACCCTTTACGCAGATATGAAATCATCATGGAAATGCTGCTGGCGCAAAAGGAAGTGACCGTCAGCCAACTGAGCGAGCGCCTTGAGGTCACCGGCAAAACGATCCGCGAAGATTTGGCGAAGCTTGAGGAAAAAGGGCTGCTGATCCGCATTCACGGCGGAGCGACGCTGGCGCAAAGCGATCAGCACGGCATTCTTTCCGCCAAGGAACCGCTCGTCAAACACGCCGACGAGAAGGCGGAAATTGCCGAAATCGCCGTCAGGCACATTCAGCCCGGCGACATCATCGCCCTGGACGGCGGCAGCACGACGCTGGAAATCGCCAGGCGGCTGGACAACCAGCCTCTGACCGTCGTGACGAATGACCTGTACATTATTTCCGAGCTTGTACGCAAGGACGAAATCAGGCTTGTCGTTCCCGGCGGAACCCGCATCCGCAACGTGCTGGCCGGCTCCGAAGCGGCTGAATACGTCAGCAAGCTGAACATTCAGAAGTCGTTTATATCCGCTACCGGCGTTCATTTGCAGTACGGTTTTACCATTTATACGAGCGAACTGGTCGATTACAAAAAGGCGCTGATCAACTCCAGCCATACGGTCTACAGCGTCGTCGACCATTTCAAATTCGGGCAGTGCGCGCTGCGTACGTTCGCGGAGCTGTCGGACGTCTCGATGATTTTGACGGACAGCAAGCTTCCTGCCGATACGGCGGAACAATTCCGCAGCGCCGGAATGAAATTGGAATATCAATAAGCAGAAGCTTGGGGGAAATCGGATATGAAGCTTTTTGATTTAACGGGCAAAACTGCGGTCGTTACAGGCGCCTCGGGCGGTCTCGGGCAAGCAATGGCGATCGGTCTGGCCGAGGCGGGAGCGCGCATCGTAGCGGTCTCTTCGTCCGAAAGCGTGCAGACGGTAGCGGCCATTCGCGCATTAGGCGGCCAGGCCGAGCTGATCGCAGCGGATCTGAGCAACGAAGAAGTGCTGGAAGACGTCGTGAACCGCGCAGTCGGCTTTTGGGGCGGCATCGATATTCTCGTCAACAACGCCGGCATTATCCGCCGCAAGCCGGCTGCCGAGCACAGCCGTCAAGATTGGCACGACGTTATCGACCTGAACTTGAATTCGGCGTTCTTCCTCTGCCAACTGGCAGGCCGTCATATGCTGGAGCGCGGCAGCGGCAAAATCATCAACATCGCCTCGATGCTTACGTATCAGGGCGGCATTAACGTACCGGGCTACACCGCGAGCAAGCATGCGATTGCCGGTATTACCAAAGCGCTGGCCAACGAATGGGCCGGCAAAGGCATTCAAATCAACGCCATCGCGCCGGGTTACATGACGACCAACAATACCGCGCCGATTTTGCAGGACGAGAAACGCACGCAATCGATCACCGAGCGGATTCCGGCCGGACGCTGGGGCGCGCCGGACGATTTGAAAGGTCCGGTCGTATTTTTGTCTTCTTCGGCTTCCGACTATATGAACGGCCACGTCTTGTGCGTGGACGGCGGATGGATGGCGAGATAGATGGGCATCGGAACTCTTGCGCATACGGTCGGGAATTTGCCGCTGCAACAATTGACGGCCAAGCTTCAGGGACGCGGGATTGACTTCGTTCAGCTCGCGCTGTCCAAAGCTATCGGCGATATCGATACGAGCCTCGGCAAGCTGAGCCCGGCGCTGGCGAACTATGTGGGCGAGCATTTCGAACGGGCGGGAATCCGCATCGGGGTGCTCGGCTGCTACATCAATCCGGTCCACCCGGACGCCGCCCAGCGCCGCCTCGAAATCGAAAGATTCAAGGAGCACATTCGCTATGCCCGCGATTTCGGCACATCGATTATCGCGACGGAAACCGGCGACCTGCGCACTTATGCGGATCAGGACCCCGAGAGATTCGAGGAGATCGGGTGGTCGGTTTTGCGGCAAACAGTCGAGGAACTGGCGGAAGAAGCAGAAAAACGCGGCGTGTTCATTGGCCTAGAGCCCGTGTTCACGCATACACTTTCCAGCACGGACAAGATGAGCCGCATCCTTGAGGAAGTGCCTTCGGGCAACATCGGCGTCGTCTTTGACCCGGTCAATCTGCTCCCTCCCGATGCGATCGATTCGCAGGACGCTTTTTTGGACTATGCTTTTGAGCGTTTTGGCAGCCGCATCGTGCTGGCGCATTTGAAAGACGTCCTTGTTCAGGAGGACGGCAAGCTCCGCCAGGTACGCTCGGGAGCCGGTATTTTCCGAACGGCCTCGTTTCTTGAAAAACTGCACCGGCACAAGCCGTTTATCGACATTTCGCTGGAACAGCTGACGGATGAAACGGTGGATGAAACGGTTCAATATGTACGGGGCTTGATGAAACAAGGATAAACGACTCCGTCGTCCTTCTGGGACGAACGCGTTTATCAAGGTAGATGCGAAGCAAAAGTATAAAACATATACTTTCTTATCTACTGAAAAAAGAACCATCCCTGCGGCGGTTGCCCGCTTTCGGGGTGGTTCTTTTTTTTGTCGGTGGAACCCCGGTTTGGGGGCCGCTCTTTTCGCACCGCAGGCAGCTCCAAGCGCGCGGTGCGGAAATCGCATGGCGGCGGTCAACCTTTCAGCGCTTGGTCGATGCCGAACGGCTGGCCGCTCCACGCTTTGCGCGACGTCCACGCCTCGGAAGGCGCGCTCCAGAACGGATCAGCCGCCGGCAGGCCCAGCGGCACAAACACGGTCGTGCACAAATACAGGCTGCCCGTAGAAATATACGGCTCCCCGACTTCCGGCTGATTTCCGCAAAAGCCGATCGTCAGCCAGCCGTTCGCGTCAAAGTTGCCGGGCACCTCCAGCGTCCGCCGAATGACAGCCGTCAACGCGCTGCGCACTTGCCCCGGCTTCAAATGAGCCGGCAAACGGTGCTGAAGCGCCATTTGCGCCAAATGCTGAAAAGCGCCGAACCGGTACGCCAAGGACCGCCCGATCGGCGGATACGTGCCGTCCGGCGCAATCAGCCTCTCCTGCACGTCCGCGTACCGGATGCATCTTTGCTCGTGCAATTGCTTGATGGCAGGCCAATCCCGGCCTTGGTCCGCACACACGTCGAGAATATCCATCATCATAGGCTGAATAACAAAGCTGTTGTAATAGTCAAAATGAAAATCGGGGCCGTCTCCATAAGCGCCATCCCCTTTGTACCACTGTTCATGCTGCCTGAGCGCATAATCGATCCGCATCGCATCCCAGTCCGCACCCAGCCGGTACAAAGCGGCCTCGATCATGGCGCTGAACAGCAGCCAGTTGCAAATATACGGTTGAATGCGGCGCGTCTGCTTAAGCGCCTCAATCACGTTGCCCCGCACCCGCGAATCGAGCTTATCCGCCAGCTCGCGAGGCGCGCGAAGCAAAGCGTGCGCCAAAAAAGCGGCATCCACCAAAGGCTGGTCCCCATGCGCAAAATTCATGTAATCCGCCGAGCCGGGGTCGGTTCCCGCATCGATGGCCTGCCTCGCCTCCGCTGCATACGCATCGCGAAGCCCAGCTTCCTCACCGCCCGCTTCCGTGCCTTCAAGCCAAGGCGCCAAACCGCTAAGCGTCCGCCCCAACGCTTCCAAATACGTATAGCGCGAGCGGTCGCCCGTTTGCGCCTGAACCGGCATCAGCTCCTTCAACTGCTGCTTGCTCAGCGCCTTCAAAACCGGGTCCGCGATCATGCGCAGCGTGTCCAGCCAATATTTACGTTCCTCATTGTATCCGTATGACGTCTGTCCCATACTCACCCATCCCATGTTCAACTATGTGCATATCCTACTAAACAAGTATATTACGCTTGGTTGAAACGTTTCAATGGGAAAATAAAAACTGCAAACGCAGTGGCTGGCGTTCTCTGATAATGCAGTTCACCGCTATGTGCATCCGCTTAATCATGGCTCATTTACCTTCTTTCACAAAGCGCTCAATTCGATCTTTTATGGAATCACGAACTTCGCGGAATTGGGATATGATTTCTTCTTCGGTTCCGGTCGCTTTCGCCGGGTCATCAAAGCCCCAGTGCCATCTTTCCGCTTTATCGTTATGGATTACCGGGCAATTATCGTTCGCGTGACCACAGAGCGTGATAATGTAGTCCGCTTCCCTGAGGATCTCGGGGTCAATCACGTCAGACGTATGCCCCGAAATATCAATGTCGGCTTCCTTCATCACTTGAACTGCTCGGGGGTTTAGCCCATGCGCCTCCAGTCCCGCACTTTTGACTTCATATTGGTCGCTGCCGATCGACTTCAAAAAACCGTCAGCGATTTGGCTTCTGCACGAATTCCCTGTACAAAGAAAATACACGAGCTTCTTATCCAATTCATCCATCCCCTTATTCATGTAATGTTTTATAGATCATGGAAGCGGCTATTGCCCCAAGAACGGGAGCTGCCACATACAACCATAGATGTTCGGTTGCGCCGGACACAAAAGCCGGTCCCAGTGACCGTGCAGGGTTCATCGAGGCTCCGCTGATCGGACCTGCAAACATTGCCATCAGCCCGACCGTAGCGCCAATCGATATGCCGGCAAAGCTTTTTACCGCTTTACCGTGAACGGCAGACCCCAAGATGACGATCATCAGCACAAACGTCAAAATAAACTCTAAAACAAAAGACTGTATCTCGCTTGAAATGGGGAGGGTAGCCCCTAAATGAGCAACATTCCCAAACAAGAGGAACAGGGTATAACTCGCCACGACCGATGCAAGGAGTTGAGTGACGACATAGTACAAGCCATCCCTGGCGGAAATATCCCCTCGCACCCAAAACCCGATGGTGACCGCAGGATTAAAATGGGCTCCTGAGATATGACCAAACGTATAGATCAGAGCCGTGACCACAAGTCCGAAGGTGAGGGCAACTCCGACATGTGTGATACTTTTGGTGATCTCGTCAATCACCATGGCTCCGGGACCGGCAAAGACCAAAAAATAAGTGCCGATAAACTCAGCAATTATTTTCTTTTTCATGGGTCACTCCGCAGCAGTTATTGCCTTCTCGAGCTGGTTTGAACATGCAGCACAGCTCCTCCGAGAGGATATGGCTTACTTCCTGTTGATTAATTTCGTAATAGCTCCACGTACCACGCGTCTCACGCGTAATAAAGCCGGCATCCAGCAGAATCTTCAAGTGATACGATAGCTTGGATTGGGACATGTCGAAAATATCCGTGAGATCGCAAACGCAGGTGTTTCCGCGCTGCGTCAGCTCGTACATAATGTGAAGTCGCTTTTCATCGGCAAGCGCTTTGAATTTGGCTTCGTAGTCTTTGAACGAAACTTCTTGCATGAGTCACCACCTCTTTGAACTAAATCAACTTTTTTTGATTTATTCTACAGACTGAATTTAACACCACTTTCTTACCCAGTCAATCATTAAATCAAAAAAAGTTGATTATTACGTTAAACTGCCAGTTAGCTTAGCGACGCTATCCGTATTTTAAATAACTTTATTATCAGAGAACAGCTGGTAAAACAACCGCTGCACGCAAAAAACTGCGAAAGTGCAGGCTTTTCCGGTGGAAACAGCCCGTTTGGACGAAAAGCCTGCGATTGTGCAGAAATTTCCGGCTAAGATGAGGCTGAGCGCCTAATTCAGCAAAAATGCCTGCACATTTGCAGGCATTTTCCAAAGCCAGGTCATCGGGGAGCGAAAAGATGTACTTTTACAGGTTTTTTGCGCAATGCCGGCGATTGGTGTGGGAATTCGAAGTTTGTTTTGCTAAAAAGGTATACTGGAAGGCTGATTTGTCAAAGTTATTCGCCCAAGGACGGCGATTTGGCACGAATGGTTCGCAATGTTGTCCGTGATCATCCCAAGATCCGCATTTACTGCGGTGAACTGGACGCCGAGCTCGCGGATGGACTCATAGGCGTCTCGAATGACTGCGAGCACCTCTTCCGCATCCTCAATGCCAGCAAGCCGATACGTATCGCTCACTGCTGTCACCTTCCTTTTTTCGAAAATCGGTTTACCGGCTTCGGCAGCTGAAAATGATCCCGCAGCGTGGTTCCCTCGTACTCCGTGCGAAACAGCCCTCTTTCCTGCAAAATCGGAACGACATGATCGACAAAATCGTCCAGCCCGTCCGGCAGCAGAGGGGTCATCAGCATGAAGCCGTCCGCAGCCCGCTCGTTAAACCATGTTTCCAGCCGGTCGGCAATTTTCTCCGGAGTCCCGATAAAATGGTCGTCGCTGTACGAGCCCGTAAGCAAGGAGTACAGCTGCCGCAATGTCGGGTTCTCCTTGGCAATAATGTCCTGAAACCGTCTGAACTCAAAGCGCACCCGTTCCAGCTTGTGCAAACCGATGTCCCTGGAGCGGGTGTCCAGGTTGTACCCGGACAAATCGAAATCGCCCAAATAATCCGTCAAAAAGCGGATGCCCGCCTCTTCCGAAATCAAGGAATCGAGGTACGCGAATTTTTCCTTGGCGATCTGTTCCGTCTCCCCGATTACCGGAGAGATGCCCTGCAAAATGTAAATATCGTCCGGATTGCGCCCGAGATCGGCCGCTTTCTTTTTAAAAGACCGATAAAAAGCTTGCGAGTCTTCGAAATTGTTTTTGTGCGAAAACACGACTTCGGCTGCCCGGGCGGCAAACTGCTGGCCCGCTTCCGAGGAGCCCGCCTGCACGAGCACAGGATGCCCCTGCCGCGAACGGGCGATGTTAAGCGGCCCCTGCACCGAAAAAAACTCGCCGCGATGATCGATCCGGTGCAGCTTCTCCGCAGCGAAAAACGTCCCTTCCGCCTGGTCCCGCACAAAAGCGTCGTCTTCCCACGAATCCCAGAGCCCTCTCACCACCTCGATAAATTCCTCCGCCCGCTTGTAACGGAAGTCGTGCTCATAATGCTCTTCCCTGCTGAAGTTGCGCGCCGTATTCCCCGACAAATCCCTCGTGGTAACGATGTTCCACCCCGCTCTGCCCTTGCTGATATGATCGACCGACATGAACATGCGGGCCAGATTAAACGGCTCCACGTAGGATGTCGAAGCCGTGGCGACGACGCCGATATGGGAAGTGGCCGACGCCAACGCGGTAATGAGGGTAATCGGTTCGAACCGGTTCAAAATGTTCGGATGCGATTGTTCGTTAATGGCCAAACTGTCAGCGATAAAAGCAATATCAAACTTGCTCCGCTCCGCAGTCCGGGCCAATCGCTTGTAATAGTCGATGTCGATGCTTGCGCCGGGCTGCGCGGAGGGATGCCTCCATGAAGCCACATGCATGCCTGTGCCAACCAGATAGGCCGACAACTTGATTTGTCTCGTACCCGCCATGCTCGTCACCCGCCTCCCCGGCTAAAATGCAGGTACGACGGCGACTCCGTACTTGTCTTGAATGAATTTTTTTACGTCCGGCGCCGTCAGCGCTTCGCCCAGCTTCTTGATCTCCGGACGGTTCTCGTCGCCTTGACGGACTACGATGACGTTGGCGTAAGGCGAGTTCGCGTCTTCCCGGAACAGCGCCGAGTTCGGGTCGATTTTTGCTTCCAGCACGAGGTTTGTGTTGATGATAGCACCGTCCACATCAGGCAAAATGCGTGGCAGCTGCGCGGAATCGACCTCGGAAAATTTCAGCTTTTTCGGATTGTCGGCGATATCTTTCGGCGTGGCGGAATAAGTCGTGAGGCCGTCTTTCAGCTTGATCAAACCTTTGGCCTGCAGCAGCACCAGCGCGCGGTACTCGTTGGAAGGGTTGTTCGGAATCGCGATCGTAGCGCCCTCTTTCAGCTCATCGAGCGATTTCAGCTTGTTCGAGTAAAAGCCGATCGGTTCGACGTGCACTTTCGTCGTAACGGTGAATTTGTAGCCCTTCTCTTTGGAGATCGACTCCAGGTAAGGAACATGCTGAAAATAGTTGGCATCGATTTGCTTTTCCGCCAGCGACGGGTTGAGCTGCCCTTCATCGTCAAGCACTTTGACGATCAGATCGACGCCCTGCTCCTTCAGCTTCGGTTTGACGAAATTCAAAATTTCCGCATGAGGCACAGCGGCCGCACCGATCGTCAGCTTGACTTCGGCCTTCGGCTGAGCCGTTGCCGCCGGGGCAGCGGTCGCAGCAGTCGCCGCCGTTGTCGCCGCCGCAGCTTGAGGGCTCGCCGGAGCCGCGCCTGGATTCGCCGCGCCGCAGCCGGCAGCGACCCCCATAATCATAGATATCAACGCTGCGGATACTAGTTTCCGATGCTTCATTTCGCTCACTCCTGCTCCAAATTTAATAAAATTACTCGAATTTGTATCTTTTGCGGTTGATCGATTTCGCTATGTAATCCCCTATCCATTGGATCGCCTGCACCAAAACGACGAGCAGCAAAACGGTCAAAAACAATATATCCTCGCGAAACCGCATATAGCCGAAGCGGATCGCAAGACTGCCCAGTCCTCCCGAGCCTATGGCGCCGGCCACTGCGGTAAAGCCCGTGATTGTAATGACCGCCAGCGTCACCCCGCGCACAAGCGCAGGCAGCGATTCGGGGATCAGCACCCGGGTAACGATAAAATAAGGAGTCGCGCCGACGGCTTGCGCCGCCTCTATTTTGCCGAACCCGACTTCCTTGATCGCATTTTCGATAATCCTTGCCAAAAACGGCGCCGAACCGATGGACAAAGGCACGACCGCCGCCGTCGCTCCAAGGGAAGTGCCGATAATAAACCGGGATAAGGGCAGCAGCACGACGATCAAAATAATGGAAGGAAACGAACGGACGATATTCACGACCGTGCTCAGCACTTTGTGAAATCGGGGGTACGGGATCAGGTTCCCTTTTTCCGTGACGACCAAAATAATACCGAGCGGAAGCCCGAGCAGCAGCGCAAACAACGTCGACAAAGCGACCATGTACACCGTCTCGCCGAGTCCCTGAAGCAGCAAACCGGCCAAATCGTCGCTCATCGGGCTGCACCCGCTTTCGGCGCCGCGTCTCTTCTTACCTGATAGCTGTCGATGATGCGGATAAAGCTGCGCGATGTCTCGCTCTCCGGCTGGAAAAAAATTGTATCGACGGTGCCAGTTTCGACGATCCGGCCCTGCTCGATGACGGCCATATGCCGGCAAATGTGGCGCAGGACGTCCAGCTCATGGGTGATCAGGACGATCGTCAGATTCAGCTTGCGGTTGATTTCACGCAGCAGCTCCAGAATCGCATGAGTCGTCAGCGGATCGAGTGCGGAAGTCGCCTCGTCGCAGAGCAGCACATCCGGTTCATTGGCAAGCGCCCGGGCGATGCCGACCCGCTGCTTTTGCCCTCCGCTGAGCTGCTCCGGATACGCATTCGCTTTATCGCCGAGCCGGACGAGCTCGAGCATTTCTTCCACCCGCGGTCTAATCCGGTTTCGCGGAACGCCGGCCGCTTCCAGCGGGAATGCTACGTTTTGGAACACGGTTCTGGCATCCAGCAGGTTGAACTGTTGAAAAATCATGCCGATTTTCCTTCGCGCCTCGCGAAGCTCCTTTTTGTTCAAATCGGTAATCGTTTTGCCGCCGATGCGGATGATTCCGGCGTCGGGCTCCTCCAGACGGTTCAGGCAGCGAATCAGCGTCGATTTGCCCGCGCCGCTGAAGCCGATAATGCCGAAAATATCGCCTTTGTCGATGTGCAAATGAATGTCGTCCAAAGCTTTCGTCTGCGTATTTGCCGTGCGGTACGTCTTGCTCAAACCGCTGATCGTGATCATCTGCGGCTCACCTCGAATCTGCGGAAAGCGCGCTAAATCGGGATAAGGCAAACGGCGAAATGTCCGTTTCCGTCTTCCCCTGCGTCGCCAGATCGGACAATATTTCCCCGACCGCGCTGGAAAATTTAAACCCGTGACCGGAAAAACCGCCGGCCACGACGACGTGCCGGTGTTCCGGGTGCCGGTCCACGATAAAATGCTCGTCGGGCGTGAGCTCGTATTTGCACACCGCGCCGCGCAGGACGCGGCCTGCCGCCTGCGGCAGGAAGCTTTCCAGCGCCCGGCGCAAATCCCGCTCGTCGTCGGCGTAATGGCCGAACGGCTCGAACGGGGCCCCGGGCTGCCACGGCTGGCCGGCGTCATGACGGCCGATTTTGACGCCGGAGCCGCCGATGCTCGGAAAGCCGTAGAAGCCGCCGCCGCGCGGATCGCCGAACGTAAAGCCGGGGAAACGTTGCGCGCCGTACAGCGATTCGTCGGCTTCGAACCAGGCCACGGCTTTGCGGACGGGGCGGATCGGCAGGGCGAGCAGCGAAGCGAGCTCGCCGAACCAGGCACCCAGGCTTAGAATCAGGCGATCCGCATAATACACGCCGCCGTTCGTATGCACGGAAACGCCGCTGTCGCTTACATCGATGGCGGTCACCGATGTATGGACGAGCAAATCGGCGCCGTACCGCAAAGCCTGCTCGCGGTATGCGCGCACGCCTTCCTCGCTCAGCAAGTACCCGGCCTGCGGCTCGTAGAGCCCGACGTAATGCTCGGGAGGGTTCACCCCCAGCCAGCGCTTGCGAATCTCGCCCGGCTGAAGCAGCTCGACGTTCAGCTTATGCTCCTCCGCTGACCGGACTTTTTGGCTTAAGCCGCCGTGCTCAAGCGGGCTCATGTTCAGCACGCCGGAGCGGACCAGCAGCGTCCGCCCGCTCTCCGCCTCCAGCTCCTGCCACAGCCGGTCGGCCCGCAGCGCCATCGCCGTGTAAGTCCGGCTGCCGGTGTAGGCGTGGCGGATGAGCCGGGTCTCGCCATGATGGCTGCCCGCAATGTGCGGCGGATCGAATTTATCGATCAGCAGCGTCTTGACCTGCCGTTTCGCCAAATGGTAACCGGCGCTCATCCCCATCGAACCGGCGCCGACAATAATGACATCGTAGCTGCTCATACGACCCCTCCCCGATGGTAGGCGGTTACTTTTTTCTCCAAAAAAGCTGTCAGCCATTCGACAATGAGTGTCAATCCCCAATAAATGAGCGCCGCCGCTATGTAAGCTTCCAAAAATTTCAGGCTCACCGACGCGACGACGTTCGCTTTGCCGAGCAGCTCCATTTGCGATACCGTAAAAGCGAGCGACGACGTATGCAAAAATCCGACGAAAATGTTGCACAGATTCGGCAAAATGGCGCCGACCGCCTGCGGCAGCACGATGCGGCGAAGCGCCTGCCGGGTGGTCATCCCGACGGAGTAGGCGGCTTCGATTTGACCGCGGCTCACCGCCAAAATGCCGGAACGGATAATTTCCGACATGTAGGCTCCCGCCGTCAGGGAAAACGCCGCCAGCACGATCAGAACCGACGGAATAGAGGCCGATTTGAAGCCCCATCCGAACGAGGCGGCCAGCTTGTCGATAACCATCGGCAGCCCCCAGAAAATGACCAGAATATGCAGCAATATCGGCGTGCCGCGGAGAAACGAGACGTAAAAATCGGCGATCCGGCAGATGACGGGAACTTTGTAAATCCGGATGAACGCAGTGCCGATACCGATGAAAAAGCCGATAATGAGCGGCACGATCGTCAGCACAAGCGTAAGCGGCAAAGCTTTTAAAATTTCAAAAAACGAAGTGTAAATAAAAAGAAGATCGATGTGAATAGTCCTCACCTCATCCGGCGAGCGGCCGTTCATGCTTTTGCAGCTTGAACTCCGCTGTGAAAAATACTTTTTCAAGAATCAGCACGGTCACATAGTAAATGATCGTCAGGCTGATATACACTTCCAGCGTATGGGATGTAGCCGAAACGAGGGTTTCCCCCCTGCCTACCATATCCATGACGCCGATCGAAAAGGCAAGCGACGTATCTTTCAAAAACCCGATTACGGAGTTGGCGAAATTCGGGAAGGCGTTCACCAGCGCCTGGGGCACGACGATGCGCGCGAACGACTGGGGCGCGGTCATGCCGATGGCGTAGGCCGCCTCCGTCTGGCCGCGGTCAACGGACAGCACCGCGGCACGGATCGTTTCGGACTTGGAAGCGCCGATGCTGAGCCCGTAGGTGATGATGACGAAATAGATCGGGTCCATCCGGGCGATATCGAGGCCTATGATTTGCAGCAGCGCCGGCAAGCCGTAGAACACCAGAAACAGCTGAATGAGAATCGGCGTCCCCCGGACAAACGAAACGTATACGATCGCAAGCTGGCTGAGCACGGGAATCCGGTACAACCGGATAAGCGCGACCAGCAGCCCGATCAGCATGCCGATGATGAGAGAAGCGACGAGAATCAGCAAGGTAACCGGCAAATAATAGAGCAGTTTGGGCAAAAAATCGAAAATAAGCGTTATATCGAACGATTTTCCCATCTAGTTCTCCACTGTATAGTTGGCTCCCAACCACTGCGTGCTAAGTTTGGCCAGTGTGCCGTCCGCTTTGATCGACTTCAGCGCCTCGTCCACTTTGGCCTTCAAATCGGTTTCATCCTTGCGGAGAATGAAGTATACCTTGGAGTTGGAAAGCGGCTCTCCGACTGTTTTGAGCTGGGCGTCGGCCACTTTGTTTTGATAGTCGATCGCGAACTGGGTGCTGATCGTCGCATCCGCGCGGCCCGCTTTAATTTGCGTCTTGGCGTCTTCGCCGGCCCCGGTGTAGACGATATTGATGCCCGTGTTGTGCTCTTTGTTGTATTTTTCGGCAAGGACGGCGGCGTTGCTTGTGGCGGAGACGAGCAGTTTTTTGCCTTTCAGGTCATCGATCGATTTTACGGCATCGTTATCTTTATGTACAACGATTTTGTTCGGGAATATGTTGTAGGCTTCGTCGTTGAAAAGGAATTTTTGCTTTCTCTCCTCGTTGACTTCCATCTGGTGGGCGATCAGATCGATTTTGTTCGTTTCCAGGCTGAGCAGCAAGTTTTTGAATTCCATCGTCTTGAACTCGAATTCGTAATCCGGCAAACGTTTGTCGATCTCTTTGACGAGTTCTACGTCATAGCCGGTCAGGTTGCCTTTGTCGTCGATAAAGCAAATGTTCGGGAACTGGGTGCCCGTGCCGATCACGATTTTCTTGACGCCTTTGGAAGCGGCCTGCGTGGAAGCGGGACTGCCGGCAGCTTGCGCCGCAGGCGATGAGTTTGCCCCGGACGAGCCGCCTGCGGTATTCGCCTGGGATGCGCAGCCTGCGGCAAAAGCTGCGGTTAGGATAAGTGACGCAAGTACGGTTAATTTTTTCATTGTTCAATTGCCTCCGGTAGATTAAATTTGATTATTCCAATTTACCAACTTGGTTTTAAGGCAGCGACCGGCCCCGCTATTTCCGGCTTGCAATCCGGCGCGGGAGCGGACGCCTTACAAAGGATAATGGCAGGCAGCCCAGTGGCCTTGACGCACTTGCAGGAACGCGGGCTGCTCTTGTTTGCATCTGGCTGTCGCCGCCGGGCAGCGGGTATGGAACCGACAGCCGGATGGCGGATTGGCGGGGGACGGAATTTCGCCTTCGATCGCGATATATTCCCGTTTGCGGGCCGGGTCGGGCAAAGGGATCGAGGAGAGCAGCCCCTGGGTGTAAGGATGGGCCGGATGTGCAAACAGCTCCTCGCTGGGGGCGATTTCGACCAGCTTTCCAAGGTACATGACGCCGATCCGGTCGGACAAGTGCCGTACGATGTTCAGTCCGTGGGCGATGAATACATACGTCAGACCCAATTTTTGCTGCAATTCCTGCATCAAGTTCACAATCTGCGCCTGCACCGATACGTCCAGCGCCGACACGGCTTCATCCGCCAAAATAAATTGCGGATTCAGCGCGATCGCTCTGGCGATGCCGATTCTTTGCCTCTGTCCCCCGGAAAATTCGTGCGGATAGCGGTCGTACAAGGAGCGGCTCAAACCGACCAGCTCCAAAAGCTCCTCCACCCGGCTCCGCTGCTCGCCGGCGCTCAGCGTTTCGTGCACCGCAAGCGGTTCGCCGATAATGTCCCCGACTTTCCAACGCGGATTCACTGAGCCGTACGGGTCCTGAAAAATGATCTGCATATGTTTGCGGATGTCCCGCAGTTCCTTGGCCTGAAGCTTCGCCAAATCTTGCCCTTGGAAAAGCACCCGGCCTCCTGTCGCTTTTTCCAGCTGCAGAAGCACCCGGCCCAGCGTCGACTTGCCGCTGCCGGACTCGCCTACGAGCCCGAACGTTTCCCCCTTGCGTATCGTGAAAGATACGTCGTCGACCGCGCGGATATGAGCCCGCGCCCGGCCGAGCAAGCTTTTGCCGACCGGATAAAATTTACTCAGCCCGATAACTTCGAACAGGTTCTCCTTGTCCTTGCCCTTGTCCGGCTCGGCGGAATCCTCCTCGCTGCGCCGCCCTTCGCTGACGACGGCCAAGGCCGGACTTTGCTTCCAGCCGTCCGTCTGCACCAGCTCCCCGGCGTACCAGCATGCGGTCAGACGGCCGTTCACTTCCTGCAGCGGAGGACGGTCTCTGTGGCAGCGGTCGGCCGCAAAAGGACAGCGCGGATGAAACCGGCAGCCTGCAGGCAGATCGCTTAAGCTCGGAATCGATCCTTCGATCGAGTACAGCTTTGCCGCACGGTCGCTGTCCATCGTCGCAATCGACCGGAGCAGCCCCCGCGTGTAGGGATGGTGAGGCGCATCGAACAGCTGGCTGACCGTCGCCTGCTCGACAATTTGCCCCGCATACATCACGATAACCCGGTCGGCCATCTCGGCCGCAATGCCCATGTCGTGCGTAATGAGCAGAATCGACATGTTGAATTCCGCTTTCAGCTCCTGCAGCAGGTGAAGAATTTGCGCCTGGATCGTCACATCCAGAGCGGTCGTAGGCTCATCCGCAATCAGCAGCTCCGGGCCGCAAGCCAGCGCCATCGCGATCATCGCCCGCTGCAGCATTCCGCCCGACAGCTCGCCTGGATACTGTTTCATCCGGAGTTCCGGTTCGGGAATGCCGACCCGGCGCAGCAAATGAACGGCGCGGTCCCATGCCTGTTCCCGATTGCCCTGCTTATGCCGGACGATGACCTCCGCTATTTGGCTGCCAATCGTAAAAACCGGGTCAAACGCGGCCATTGGCTCCTGAAACACCATCGCCATCTTTTTCCCGCGCCAGGCGCGAAGCTCGTTCTGCGACAGCCGGGTCAGATCGACGCCGTCAAGCACGATGCTGCCTCCGGAGATGACGCCGTTCTCATAATCGATCAACCTCATCACCGATTTCGAGGTGACGGATTTACCGCTCCCCGACTCGCCTACAAGGCAGACGGTTTCACCGGCTCCGATATGCAGGGATACGTCGGAAACGGCCGTAAGCAAACCTTTTTTAGTGGCGAACTCGACCGTGAGATCTTGAATATCAAGCAGCTGCTTCATCGCTGTGTCTCCCTTCCTATGCCCTGCTTTGCTTCGGATCCATGGAATCGCGCAGCCAGTCTCCGATCAAGTTGACGGAAAGCACGAATAACGTAATCGTCAGACCGGGGAAAGTCGACATCCACCAGGCGACCGTCAAATAGCCTCTTCCTTGCGAAAGCAGCGTTCCCCAATCGGGAATTTCCTTCAGCACGCCTAATCCGAGAAAGCTGAGCCCCGATCCGACCAAAATGGAGGACCCGAGTCCGATGGTCGCCATCACCAGCATCGGCGACCAGGCGTTCGGCAGCACATGGCGCAAAAATATGTGCGCTTTGGAAGTTCCGATGGAGCGCGAGGCGGTCACGAAGGCGCGGTTTTTAACGCTGATCATTTGACCGCGCATCACCCTTGCGTATCCGGGAATCGCCGAGACCGCAACCGCCAAAACGATATTGAACAAATGAGGGCCGAGCGCTGCGGCAATCGCCAGCGCCAGCAGTATGCCCGGAATCGTCATCAGCACGTCGATAAACCGCATAAGCACAGTATCGACGATACCGCCGACGTAGCCCGAAAGCGCGCCGATCGCGCCTCCCGTCAAACCGCCGACCAGCACGGAAGCGAGCCCGATAAACAGCGAATCGCGGCTGCCGTAGACGACGACGCTGAATACGTCCCGGCCGAAATAGTCGGTTCCGAACAAATGCGACGTGCTCGGCGGGCTGAGAATATGATCCGCGAACATCTCGGTCGCCTTGTACGGCGCGATCCACTGCGGAGCTATGGCACAGCCGACGATGAACAGCGACACCAGCGCCGCCAGACAGACGAACACCTCGGCGGCGGTCCATTTGCTAACGATTCGGGGTGGGGAAGCCTGCGGCCTCTTTTCCCGCCAGACTACTTTTGCGGAAATCACTTCTTTCATCAGTCCGCTCTCCTTTCTATTCGTTGTGCCCGACGTTATGCCCGAATCCGCTTTAAGCTTTGCGCCTTACCCGGGGATCGATAACGGCATAGGAAACGTCAACGAGCAAATTCACAATGACATAAACAATTGCCGAAAAGAAGACGACGCCCTGGACGACCGGCAAATCTTTGGCCATAATGGCATCCGCAAGAATTCGGCCGATGCCCTGCCTCGAGAACACCGTTTCGATGACGACCGTCCCGGCCATCAGATCGCCGATATGAATCCCGATAATCGTAATGGCCGGGATCAGCGCATTGCGCAGCGCATGCCGGTACATCACGATGTTCTCCGACAGCCCTTTGGCGCGCAGCGTCACGATGAAATGTTCGTGAATCACTTCGAGCATGCTGTTGCGCACCATCCGGACGATGAACCCCGCGCCGACGAAGCCGAGCGCGAGAGCCGGCAGCACGAGCGTTTCGATGCCGTCCGAGCCCATCGCCGGAAACCATCCCAAGTACACCGAGAAGATCAGTATGAGCAAAATGCCCGACCAGAACGTCGGCATCGAGATGCCGAACAAGCCGACGATGCGGGCCGCCACGTCAACAGCCTTGTTGCGGTGGATCGCCGACAACACGCCCAGCAGCACCCCGACGATGACCGAGATGAGCGAACTCGCTAAAGTCAACGCCAGCGTAGCCGGAAAATGCTGCAAAATTTTGGGCAAAACCGGTTCGCTGTTCAAGACCGATTTGCCGAAATCCCCATGGACGATCGCGGCAAAATATTGGCCGAATTGTACGTAAAAAGGCTGGTCGAGTCCCAACTGGCGGCGCAGATTGGCAATCGCCTCCGGGGTCATGGAAGCGGGATCGATCATCGACAGAACCGGGTCCCCGGGAAGCACGTAAAGGATACAGAACACGAGCACCATAGAACCCGCAATAACGAACAAGGAAACCAGGAAACGTTCCGTAATCGCTCTCGTCATAGCCGCCAGCTCCTTGCCCGGTTATTTTTGAAGATTGACATCGTTGAACAGCGGATAGCCGAGAGCATCGAATTTCAAGCCTTTTACCGACTTCGCTGCGGCTACCGTATAAGGGAATACGTACACCGGAATGATAACCGCGTTATCGATGATGTAATGCTGAACCTGCTTGTAAATGTCGGCCCTCTTCTTGTCATCCGTTTCGATCGCGCCCTGCTCAAGCAATTGGTCTACGGTCGGATCGGAAAGCCCCGGAAGCGTTCCCCGGCCTTTCGGATCGCTCGTATGATAAAAAGCGTACAGCGCGTTCGGATCGGAATTGACCTGGCTGTTGCCGTAAAAATCGTAGTTCCCCTTCGTATAGACAACGTTAGCGACATCTTTCGTAATTTCCACTTCTACGGAAATGCCGACTTGTTTCAGCTGCTGCTGGATCATGGCCGCGATATCGTTGCGTTTCTCGCGGTTCGGGGAGCCGTCCACGTAATGGAGCGTCAGCTTTTTCCCGTCTTTTTCGCGGATGCCGTCGGCGCCTTTGACCCAACCGAGCTCATCGAGCAGCTTGCCCGCCTTGGCCGTGTCCGGCTTCACGGAGTTTTCCAAAGAAGCGTCATAGCCGAAGGTGCCGGGCGTCAGCGGCGACCACGCTCGCGGATACGTGCCGAGATACAGCGTCTTGACGATGGCGTCAACGTCGATCGCAGCCTGGACGGCTTGCCGCGCCTTCACCTCGTTCCAGGGCGGGCGTCTTTGGTTAAAGAAAAGCGTATAAGGCAGACCTACCGTATTTACTTGCAGCACCTGCACGTTCGGATCGGATTTCAGCGATACGATATTTTGCGGAGGCACGGTTTCTGCGGCCAGCACCTGCTTGCTCTGCACGCTGCCGATGCGGGTTGCCTCTTCCGGCACGATTTTGAATGTAATCTGCTCCAGATATGCCGCACCTTTGTTGTCGACAATTTCCGGAGCCCACTTGTAATCAGGGTTGCGCTTCACCTGTATCGCTGCGTTCTCATCCCATTTCACAAAGCTGAAGGGACCGGTTCCTACCGGATTTTTGCCGAATTGGTCGCCGTATTTTTTGGCTGCCGTCGGCGATACGATGCCGAGCAAAGCCTGGCTCAAATTGCCCAGAAACGCTCTGGACGGCGTCTCCAGATTCAACTTCACCGTGTATTCGTCGATGACCTCGGAAGACTTGTACGGCTTGAGCAGCGCAGCCGCATTCGCCGCTTTCGTCGCCGGATCGAGAATCCGGTCGAAACTGAATTTGACGGCTTCCGCGTTGAACGGCGTCCCATCCTGAAATTTCACGTCCTTGCGCAGCTTGAACGTGTAGCTTTTGCCGTCCGGCGAAACGGTCCACTCCGTCGCAAGCCAAGGCTTGATGCTGTTGTCGGGCAGCTGCACAACCAGACTGTCATAGATCGTCCGGATGACCCGGACCGCTACGGCCAGACCGCTTCGATGCGGGTCAAGGGTATCCGGCGAAGTCGCCAGCGCGTAGGTCAGCTCGCCTCCGGGCTGGGCCGCCTGCTTCTCGTCCTGCTTGCCGCCCGAAGACGGAGCGGCCCCGCTGCCGTTCTTCGCCGAGCCGCATCCCGATAATGCCAACACAAGCGCCGTCGTCAGCGCGCCGAATCGTATCCATTTGTTTAACCTTGCTGCTTTCATGTTCAACGCCCCTTTTTTTTATTTCATTCAGCAAATCGCCGGCGACGATTACCGGTTAACCTTCACTTTGGCGTAGCGGTTTTCCGGAATGCGCAGACCGAGATTTCCGCGCAGCGTATCGGCTTCGTACTCGGTGCGGTAAAGGCCACGCTCCTGCAAAATCGGCACGACGTCATCGACAAAATCGTTCAGCCCGTTCGGGAAGCCGGCGCCGACGATAAACCCGTCCGCTCCGCGCCCCTCAAACCATTCCTGGATCAAATCCGCCACTTTGGCCGGCGTACCGATGAACAGCGGGCGCGGAGTCGCCGCTTGCAGCGCAGCCTGACGCAGCGTCAAGCCGTTCTTTTTGGCGTTGTCCTTAATGCGGTCCGTCGTGCTGCGGAAACTGTTCTTGCCGATATCGCCCAGCTCCGGAAACGGTTCGTCCAGCGAATATTGGGTAAAATCGTGATGATCGAAAAAGCGTCCCAAATAGTCGAGCGCGTCTTTGATCGTAACCAAATTCGCCACTTCCTGATATTTGCGCTCCGCCTCTTCCTCCGTCTGTCCGATGATCGGGCTGATTCCCGGCATAATGACGATATCGTCCTCGGAACGGCCGTAAGCGGCTGCTTTGCTTTTTACGTCCTGATAAAAGCGCTGCGCGTCTTCCAGCGTCGGGTGCCCGGTAAAGACCGCGTCCGCTTCTTTGGCGGCGAGATTTTTACCCGGTTCCGAAGATCCCGCCTGGAAAATAACCGGCTGTCCCTGCTTGGAACGCGCGATATTGAGCGGCCCCTGAACGGAGAAAAATTCGCCTTTATGATTCAAGCGGTGCAGCTTGCCGGGATCGAAGAACACGCCCGACTCCTTATCCCGCACGAATGCGTCGTCTTCCCAGGAATCCCACAGCCCTTTGGTCACCTGCAAATATTCCGCCGCAATGCGGTAGCGTTTCTCGTGGGCCGGATGCTCCTCCAGCGTCTTGCCGTAGTTCAGCGCCGAGCCTTCGAGCGGCGACGTCACTACGTTCCAGCCTGCCCGGCCGCTGCTGATGTGATCGAGCGAGGCGAACTGCCGCGCCACCGTAAACGGTTCGCTGTAGGAAGTCGAAAGCGTTCCGACGAGCCCGATCCGCGAAGTGACGGCGGCGAGCGCGGACAAAATCGTAATCGGCTCGAAGCGGTTCAAAAAGTGCGGGATCGATTTTTCGTTAATGTACAGCCCGTCTGCGATGAACGCCAAATCGAACTTGCCCGCTTCCGCTTTTTGCGCCTGCTGTTTGTAATGGGCAAAATTGACGCTGGCGTCAACGACGGCATCGGGGTGCCTCCATGAGGACATATTGCCGCCGACACCGTGAATAATGGCGCCGAATTTGATTTTTCTTTGTTTGGACATGGGATATTCCTCCTCTTTTTTCGCCTCTATCGAAAAATAGAATTGTTCTATGAGGCGCTGACTTTCAAGTCAAGCTCCTTGGCGATTTCCAGCAGCGCGTAGTGAAAGCCGGATTCCGCCTCCTTCAGAGAAATGAGATTCGTGCGCAGCGATACGCCCGACAGCGCGGGAAGATCGATCGGGACGAGCAGCCCTTCCTGCACCTCTTTGCGGACGCAAAGGAAGGGAAGAAAGCTGATCCCCATCCCTTTGACCACGAGCTTTTTGGCGGTCTCCAGGTTGTCGATCTGGTATTCGATGAGCGGCGGATGGTCGAGCGTTGCGAACAGGCGGTGAATTTTCATCCAATCCAGCGACCCGCACTCAAAAAGTACAAGCGGCTCGCGGCTGATATCCTCGACGGAAACATGTTTTCGCTGCGCAAACGGATGACCGCGATGGACAAACAGGCGAATCGGATCCTCATAATAGGCCGCACAGTCCAAATGCGGATGCGTGACGTTGCGGATCAGCCCGATGTCGACTTCCTTGTTCAGCACCTTCTCAAGAATCGTTTCCGTAGGAGCCGTTGTCAGCTTGATCTGAAGATGGCGGTGCTTTTTCTTGATCAGCGGCACGATCTCGGGTATGACATAATTGGCGACGGAGACGGTACAGCCGATACGCAGCTCGCTCTGGGCCGCCTGCAAATTTTGCAGCTGCTGCCTGCCCTTTTTGTACGTCTGGAGAATTTGCTGCGCGTAGGGGAGGAATTGCTTTCCCTTATCCGTCAGCGAAAAATTCCTGCCTTCCCTTTCAAAAAGCAGCGTGTTGAGCTCGCGTTCGAGCGACTGAATGCGCGCCGTTACCGATGGCTGGGATAAAAACAAAGCGTCCGCCGCCTTGTTAAAACTGTTAAAATGAATGACATAAACGAAAGCCTCGATGTTTTCTATATTCATGACGGCACCTTCCTTTCCGGCCTGCGCTTGTTCAAGAGCTCTGCGGGTATAATTCGCAAAGGGAGCGGTCGGGATTTTGCAAATAAACGGCCAGCTGCTCAAAAGCTTCCTCTGCGTCGGAGCCCTCCAGGTGAAGATGAACGGCTTCGTTCTCGCCTAGCGACAGGCTGAGTGTTACGACGCCCAGTAATCCTTTTGCGTTTAGCATTTTTCCGCTTCTGCCCAAATAAATATTGCAAACATACCGGTTCGCCATCGAGACAAAATCCAGTACGCGATCGATCGTCCATACGCGGGACATCGTAAATGTCCATTTGATTTTCATATTCGTACCTCCTAGTGATGAGATCGTATGAGATAACCCTCTTCGAAAATAAGCGACCGCGTGAACGGGCTCATAGGCAGGTTAATTCGCCAATCCGGATGCTGTTCTGCGCGCTGGAGCGCTGCAAACAAAAAAGAGACACATTCAACCCGCTCGCGGGTGAAGTATCTCCAGTTCCTCTGGTCGATTCATATAATTCCGATGTTTTTACTCGTGTTTAAATTATAGGCTGTTACCGATGGATTTGTCAATGGTTTTTCAAACTACAATATGCGCGCCGTGAACATCGATCTGGCCACGCGGGCGCCTTTGGCCACAATCTCCATGTCGATCTTGCAAAAGCGACGGCTCATCTCGATGATCGACGGCACGATCCGTATTTCGTCATCGATTTGCAGCGGGATCAAAAAATAGCTCGATGAGCTGTCCAAAATCAGATCGCCCTTTTTCTGCTCCTGCACCGTCCGATAGGCCGCCCTGATCATCAGCGTCGTCAATATCCCTTCGGACACCATGCCTTCGTAGTTCGTCATTTGCGGCGTTACGGTGCCTTGAAAATAAAGCTTGCCCTCCTCGTCCCGCAGCTCGTCGATGCCCGCGTATATTTGCACCTCGAACGTCTCCGCGTTCTGCGGCTGGCGCTGCATGTACTGCATTGCCTTCATCACGTCTTTGCGGGAAATGATCCCGATCATTTTGCGCTCCGCATCGATCACCGGCAGCAGCTCGATGCCCTCCCACACCATCATATGTCCGGCGGACGCCACCGAAGTTTTCAGGCTGATCATGAGCGGATTCGGCGTCATCAGCGATTCGACCGTCTGGCCCGGCTCCGCTCCCATAATGTCCTTGGTCGTGATCATCCCGATCGGCACCCGGTTTTCGTCCAGCACCGGATAGCGGGTGTGCGTCGTTTCCTCCACCAGCTTTTGCATATCTTTGACCGTGTTTTCCGGCCTGAGCGAATACACCGGTTCGTCGACGTGCACAATGTCCTCCACGCTCAAAATCTTTTTCTTGATCAGCCGGTCTTCCATGGCGCGGTTGATCATGGTCGCAACCGTAAACGTATCGAAAGAACTCCCGATAATCGGCAGTTCCAGTTCGTCGGCCAGCTGCTTCACCTCCGGGGTCGTATCGAACCCGCCGGTAATCAGCACGCCGGCGCCCTGGCTCAAGGCGCACATGTGCGCCTGCACGCGATTGCCGACGATCAGCAAATTGCCTGCTTCGATATATTTCAGCATCGCTTCAAGCTGCATCGCGCCGATCACGAACTTGTTCAGCGATTTGTGGATGCCCGCTGAGCCGCCGAGCACGACGCCTTCGACGACGCGTACGATCTCCGCGAACGTCAGCTTATCGATCTGCGGCTCCTCTTTCTTTTCCATGCGGATCGTGCCGATGCGCCTTTTGGTGCTGACAAGCCCGCCGTTTTCCGCATCCTTGATCGCCCTGTAAGCGGTTCCTTCGCTGACGTCAAGGTCCTGCGCAATTTGCCGCACCGATATTTTCGCGCCGACAGGCAGCGACTCAATGTATTTGGTAATTTGCTCGTGCTTTGTGTGAAGCTCCGAATGCCCCGTACTCATTGCCGCACCTCGCTGGTTGTTATATAACATTGAGAACATTATATTACACGAAATAAAAAAAAGACAGACACCCCGTCATCGAGGAGTCTATCCGCTGAAACACATAGAAGTTATATATGCAAAAAGCAACTCCGCCCCCACACTCCGAGGCGCTGCCGCCGCTTTAAAACGAAACATCCGCAAATCCGCTACCCCCGCAGGCCGGACACACATTCGGCCATAGCAGCAAATCTTTGCCGCATGCAATGGGCTTGATTTCCGCTTGCTGCTGCCGTGTATCCGCCGAACCGTCTTTCTCCTCCAAATATCCATAACCTTGACCTTGACTTTGACCTTGACAAGCCGGGCATTCCATCATTATCCCTCCAGTAAAATGTTATACGCTACACTTGCGCCAAACCTTGTCGCTCACTGAAACAGGATCGCAACCCGCCTGGCGGGGCGCCGCTCGACCTCGGCAGCCGTTGAAAATGAGCGCCGGCACATGCTGCGGCCCCGCGCGGGCGTTGGCGAAGCGGCCGCTGAGCGGCTCGGCTTCACGTTAAACGGCAACTGGCTACGCGCCGGCTCACTTAGAGCAGCCTCCGGCACGAAAGCCTGCAAAAGTGCAGGCTTTTTCGACGAGAGCGGCTCGTTTGCCGGAAAAGCCTGCGATTGTGCAGGAATTCCCCGACATGATGGCCCAGAGCCGCAATTTGTCCCGAAATGCCTGCACATTTGCAGGTATTTTCCGAAATCAGACCTTCCGGGAGCAAAAAGATGCACTTTTGCAGGTTTTTCGTGCACGGTTGGATTTGCTTGTTAGCTTTCGGTTAAAAGTACCGCTGTTTAGCGCCGCCAATTATTATGGCACCGCTTTCAAATGCGGCATACAAAGCCAAACAGACCGGAGAAAGTGGATAAAACGCCGTTTCCCCGCATTCGTCGTGCTCCGTGCGGTCAGTGTTCTTTTGCTGCCGTTCCCCGTAGTAGTCAAACATTCGCTTGCCTGCCAATTTCCCAAATCGAGCATCCGTCGACGCCGCCAAACTTTTCATAAACTGCCTCTCCCTTCAATCGCTACTCACAATTATAATAATACATTAATCAATATTTTTTATATTATATAACTAAATAAAATTATTATACAACATTTATTTAACAAACTTTATTTTATATTAATAAAAACGGGCATAAAGCCGCTCGAATAAAACACGCAACAGTACTCACGACAAAAAGCAGGCACAGTACAACACAAAAAAGCAGGAGACGCCCCCGCCTCCCCGAGGCAGTGCATCTCCTGCTTTTATCCTTTTAACGACCCGGCCATGACCCCGGCGACGAAATGCCGCTGCAGCAGCAAAAACATAACGACCATCGGCGCGGCCGTAATGACGACTCCCGTCAGCAGCATCGGATAGTTCGTGACGTACTCGCCCCGGAACTGCAGCATCGCCAGCGGAAGCGTCAGCTTCGACTTGCCGTTCAACAGCAGCATCGGAATGAGCAAGTCGTTCCACACCATGACAAAGAGAAATGTCGCCGTAGCAGCCAGAGACGGCGCGGACAGCGGCAGCGCAATGCGCCGGTAAAGCGTCCATTCGCCCGCCCCGTCGATGCTCCCCGCCTCCATTGTTTCTTTGCCGAGAAGCTGCATGAATCCGCGCAGCATAAATACGGATAAAGGCATCAGCATCGCGGTGGAAACGAGGATCAGTCCGACTAAGGTGTCCGACCAGCCCATTTTATGGGCCAGCGCGTAGATCGGCAGCATGTTGACCTGTGACGGCACGATCAGTCCGGCCACGAACAGGGCGAAAATCGCAGTGCCGATTTTGCCGCCGAGCCGGAATATCGCGTACGCGATCAAACTGGCCAAAACGAGCTCCAGCAGCACCGTCCCCAAGGTCACGAAAGCGCTGTTCAAAAAGTACCGGCCGAGCGGCTGAGTCTTGAACATCGACGCGAAATTGTCCAAAGTAAGAGGCGCGGGCCAACCGAGCGGCTTGGCGAAAAAGTTTTGCGTCGTTTTGAAAGACGACATCAATACGAAGTACACAGGGGCGGCAATAAGCGCCGCATAGACAAGCAGTACGGCGCGGCCGAACCATTTTATGAGCATGGCGGGATCTTCCTCTTCACTTAATACGAAACCCGGTCCGCACGCAGCGCTTTAAACTGCAAAGCCGTCAGCGCGGACAGCAAAATCAGAAACAGAACCGACCCTGCGGATGCGGGTCCGAAAGCATAACCGGCAAACGCGGAGTGATAAATATACGTCGTCAAAATTTCCGTCGCATAGTTCGGCCCCCCGTCCGTCATCGTAAAAATGAGGTCAAAAGCTTTAAACGACTGAATCGTCGTATAGGCGACCACGATCGTCGCCGAAGGCGCCAGCAGCGGCCATGTGACACGGCGGAACACCTGCCACCTGCCGCCGCCGTCCATCCGGGCCGCTTCGTACAGCTCCTCCGGGATGCCGTGCAGACCGGCAACGAATACGATCATCATCTGCCCCGCATGCGCCCATACCTGCACCGCCGCAATCGAGTACAGGGCGATATGAACGCCTCCCGTCCAATTCTGGCTCCATGCGCCGAGCCCCGACTCCTGCAGCGCCACATTGATAAGCCCTATCGAGGGATCGTACATAAAAGACCAGATGAGGCCGACCGAGACGGACGAAAGAATCGCCGGAAAGAAATACAAAGCCCGGAGAAACACATTTATTTTGCCGTTTTTCGCGAGCAGCAGCGCAAGAACCAGCGAAAGCGCGGTCTGGCAGACGACGACGGCCAGCATGAATTTGACGTTGTTGAGCAGCGCTTTTTGAAACACGATGCTGTGCAGCGTATCCGCATAATTGCTCAGGCCGACAAGGCGATAGGACGGCGACACGCCGTCCCAATCGGTGAAGGAGTACAACAATCCCGTAACTGTCGGCCAGGCGAAAAGCGCCGCATAGAGCAGTGTGCCGGGAAGCAGAAACAGCCACAGCGTGTAACGGCCCCGCTTCATCTTATTTACCGATGTGCTGATCGACAATGGCCTGCGCTTCCTTAGCCGCATCTTGTGGCGATTTGCCGCTGAGCACCGCTTGAATGGAATTGGTCACAGCCTTTTGATTGTCCGCATTCGTAATCGTAAAACGCGGCTGGAAAAGCGTTTTTTTGCCGGCCCACCCGGTGGCGACCTGAAGCTCCGGACTGGAGTATTGAACGTCCTTGACCGTCACATTTTGCCCGGTTTCATTGGCGTATTGCCCGGCGATCTCTTTTTTGCTCAAAAATTCCACTAATTTCTTCGCTTCCTGCGGGTGTTTCGATTTGCTGTTCACGGCCAGCATAAACGTGCTCGTATGAATGCCTTCAAATTTGGCCTGATCGGCCGGCACGGTGATCGGAGCGAGCAGCTTTTGCTCCAGATTCGGGTTTTGCTTTTTGTTTTGCGCAAGCTGATAGGAGCCGCTGGCCAAAATCGCCGCTTTTTCCTGGATGAACAGCGCGCCGGCAGCCGCATCCTTCGTGCCCAGCGCGTTAGGCTGGAAGTAGCCTTTGTCGCTTAGTTCCTTGAACTGGCTGAGCGTCTTCACCCACCAATCGTCCGTAAGCTTCGCTTGCCCGGCTTCCACTTTGGTGAAAATATCCGTGCTCGGCTCGTTGTTCATCACCATCGCGTTCATGAACTGCCCGGGTCCGATATCCGCTCCGGCAAAGGCGATCGGGATGATTCCTTTGGATTTGAGCGTTTCGCAAAGCGCCAGGAAGCCTTCCCAGTCTTTGGGCGGGGTCAGGTTATATTTTTCAAACAGTTTTACATTGTAGATGGGATCGTTGTATACGAGCTGATACGGCACCGCAAGCTGTTTGCCGTCTTTTTTGCCCGCCTCGACAAGCGGTTCGTTGAAGCTCGCCAGCCACTTTTCGCCGGATAAATCCGTAAAAAGCCCCGCTTTCGCCAGCGCCTGGAACTGCGCCCCAGGAAAAGACGTAAATACGTCGCCCACAGAGCCGTCCGCCAATTTGGCCTGCGCGGTCGACTGATACTGGTCGGAAGGCATCGTCTGCATCTCAACCTTGATGTTCGGATTTTCCTGCTGGAACTTGTCGATGATGCCGTTCAGCGAATTGACATCCTCGCCGCGCCAATGGATGAAGCTGATCGTCACCGGCTTGCCGGAAGGAGCCGCCTCGGCGGCCGCCGGACCGGGAGAACCGCTGCCTCCCGCAGCAGCCGGGGATGACTGCGATGTGCCCGCGCTGCCGCAAGCCGTTAAAGCGGCCGCAAGCACAAGCGAAGTGATCGTCGTGCCAAACTGTCTATGTTTCATGGATAATGCCCCCTTGATCTTGTCATTGTTATCGGTTTACGTATGATGCGCGGTTTTTTGCCGCCATTTTTCCCGGAATACCGGCAGCACTTCCCTGCCGAAGTTGTCCGCTTCCTCCAGGTGAGGGTAGCCGGACAAAATAAACGTGGACACGCCAAGCTCGGCGTATTCAATCAAGCGGTCAGCCACCTGTTCGCCGGTGCCGACGATGAGAATGGCTCCGCCCGAACGGACGAGCGACAAGCCCGTCCACAGATTCGGCCCGACGACGAAACGTTCGTTCTTGGAAAGCTCGCGCAGCTCGTTCTGCCTCCGCTGGTTCGTCGCATCGGTTTGGGCGAAAGCCTCCTGCGCCTTGCGCGACGCCTCCGGCGACACTTTGCTGATGGACTCCCACGCCGCCGCCCACGCTTCCTCCTCGGTGTCGCGAATCAGCACTTGCGCCCTAAGCCCGTAGCGCAGCTGTCTGTCGATGCCGCTTTCCTCGCGGTATGCGGCCCGGATCGCTTCGATTTCGCGGATCTGCTCTCCGATCCAATCGTGCGGCTCCCCCCACATGAGATACGTATCGGCGTATTCGACCGCCGCCCTTTTGGCAATCGGCGAGCTGCCTCCCAGGTAAAAGGGCGGATGCGGCTTTTGCACCGTTTGCGGCGAACTGACGGGGCGGTTAAAGCGGTAGTACTTGCCTTGAAAAGGAGCCTGAGCAACCCGGGCATCGCCGGTGTCCGCACCGTGTTCCGCAAATTCCGAGGCCGCCAGACCGTCGGAATGCGTCCAGGCCTGGCGCATGACCTCCATATACTCGCCGGCCCGGACGTACCGCTCGTCATGTTCATGCGCCAGCGGATCGCCGAGCTCCTCCAGATCCTGCACCGAGCTGCCGGTGACGACGTTGATCATCGCCCGGCCGCCGGACAGTACATCCAGCGCCGCCGCCATGCGCGCCGCCAGCACGGGCGCTACGAGCCCCGGGCGCACCGCGACAAGCGGGCGCAGCGTCCGCGTATGGCTCATTACGGCGGAGCCGACCACCCAGGCGTCCAGACAAGCGCCCCCCGTCGGAATTAAAGCAAACTCAAAGCCGGACCGTTCCGCCGTTTGCGCTACCTGAATCAAATAATCGATCGTCGCTTCCCGCTCGGGGGCGACACCCACGTACCGGCCGTCTCCGGACGTCGGCAAAAACCAGCCGAATTGAATATCGTCATGAATGCTCATCTCAGGCTCTCCTGTCGAATGGATTATTTTAATTATTCCCATGCACTTAATTGGATATAAAAGCGATAAAAACGACAATGAGCGCTCATTGCCGGTTCTCCAGCTGTCTGGTCGATACCCCACAAACTTAGTGGGATTTATTCGTATTTGTATCATAGCAGTGATATTCCTCACAGGTCAATGTCATTTCGCGTTCTTCTTTATTTGTCATTTTGTGGGTTCCATCGTGTATAATCAAAATAATCGTTTCTCATTCGAAAAAGAAAACATGGTAAAAAGAGGTGTGCCGCATGAGAGTCCCAATGCGCGAGGATCATCATGAATATTTGGAAATCTACTTTTTTACGCCTTCCGAATTCGAAAAATCCGGCTCCGCCTGGCCGATCCGCCTCGGGCACAACATCGCCAAGCCGAACTATCATATCGGGCCCAGGACGACTCCCTACTATTATCTGATCTTCGTCTTGGACGGCCAGGGCACGTTCATTCAAAACAACCAAACGTACCGGCTCGGCAAAAACGATGTGTTTTGCTTGTTCCCGCAAGTGACCCACGAATATTTCACCGATGCCGACGACCCGCTGCGCAAAATTTTTGTCGCCTTCGACGGCCAACAAGCGCTTCATCTGCTGGGACGCGCCGGGCTCAGACCGCAATCGCCGCACATTTCCGGCATGTCCACCGGGAAAGCGATCGAGCTGATGCGGGAATTTATCCGTCTGGTCAGCGGCCCGGAACACAGCCATTCGGACATGGCAAGACTTATTCAGTTTCTGCGCGTATTCGATGAACTTGCCGGACGCGCCTCCCCTGCCGCTGCCGGCGACAGCCGTCCGGTGTCCTGGGTGCAAAAAGGGCTCGAATACATGCAGATCCATTACGCGGAAGGCATCACGGTCGAGCGCGTCTCCGAGTACGTCGGCGTGGAGCGCACGCATTTTACCAAACAGTTCACCAAAACGTTCGGCATCACGCCGATCCGCTACATCCAGCAGCTGAAAATGGAAGAAGCCAAGCTGCTGCTGGCGCAAACCGCCTATACGCTGACGGAAATCGCGCAGTCCGTAGGCTACCCCGACCTGTTCTCGTTCTCGAAAGCGTTCAAAAAGTTCACCGGCGTATCGCCCAAGCTTTACCGGCAGCGGCAATAACCGGAGAGGCTGTAAACGGAACGCGCAAAAGCCGGGGCATGCGAAAAAACCGGGCACCTTTTGGGATCGGCGGCCCGGCCCGGTAAATTGAAACCAAAAAACCGCCCGGAAAAGGCGATTAATTCAATTTCTCACTTAGTCGATTTACAATTCCCCCCACCACTAACCTTCGCTTGGGAATATGTGGAAAATATGCGATAGTCAGCCTGTTGAATAACCCCCACGTTAGAGGAAATAGCTTTAAACTGTCCGGCTGTACGCAGAAAACCTGCAAAAATACATGAATTTGCGGCCTTAATCACTGTCCACGAACAATTCCTGCAAAAGTGCAGGCTTTTCCAGCGAACGCATGGACTTATACTCACTTTCAGCGAAAATTCCTGCACTTTTGCATGTTTTTCACCAAAATGGGCCAATTCCAGAAGAAAAGCCTGCACTTTCGCAGGTTTTCTCCCTAGCAAGTGGTCGACCGACCGCCGTCATGCAGCTTTCGCACCGCGCGCTGGGAGCTGCGCGTGGTGCGAAAGCTGCTTCCTGCCCAGTTGTGCAGCTCCACGACCTGAACCGGGGGAGGCGCGCGCCCAGAAGCCTCCCCTAGCCCTCAATGAATGTCGCAAGCGCAGCTATTTCATATTTTGCAAAAGCTGAACGCGGTACGCCTCGCTTTCCAGCCCCTGGATTTCCTTGTACTCTTCCTCCGTCAACCGTCTCGGCTGACCGACCGATTTGGCGATCAGGTACACCTTCGCGCTCTCTTCCATCACCTCGGTGCGGTAGTACGCTTCGCGCAAGTTTTTGCCCGTTGTCACGAGCCCGTGGTTGTTGAGCAAAATCGCGCTGTAGGCGTCGGCTTTGGCCGCCACCAGATTCGCCAGCTTATCCGTCGTCGGCACGACGTAGGGGACAAAAGCGACATCCCCTACAAGCGCCGCCTGGTCGGGAAACAGCATCGGCAGCTCGTTGTCGACGAGCGTCAGGGCAATGCAGTAAGCCGGATGCGTGTGCACGATCGCCCGGATGTCCGGGTTCGCCCGGTAGCAAAACAGGTGCAGCAGCACCTCGGAAGAAGGGCGGAACGAAGCGTCCAAAATGTCCCCTGTCGCAATGTTGACCGGCACCCACTGCTCCGGTTCGATATCTTCGAGCGCGAAGCCGCTGGGCGAGAGGTACATCACATCCTCGTACCTCGCGCTGATGTTGCCGCCCGGCCCGACGACCAGCCCTTTGGCCACGCTTTTGCGCGCATATTTCGTTAGTTCTTCTCTCGTCTTCCTCTCTGACATGTCGCCTCAGCCCCTTCGCGCTTTCTGTTCGATAACCCGCCTGTAAGTCTCGTAAGCGTCCTGCCACTCATCCTGATGCTGCGGAACAAACGTCTCCGGAGGAAACGAATCCAACACGACCTGCCGGATGTCCTCTAGGCTGCGCACCTCGCCGTGCGCTTTGGCCTGCATCATGACGTTGCCGACGGCCGTAGCTTCAACCGGACCCGCGATGACCGTTTTCCCGGTAATATCGGCGGTTAGCCGGCAAAGCAGGCGGTTCTGTATGCCTCCGCCGACGATATGAATGCAGGTCGGCTTCCTGCCGGTGAGCAGCTCGAGTTCATCCAGCGTCTGCCTGAACTTCATGGCCAGACTTTCGACGACGCAGCGGATCAGCTCGGACTTCGTCTGCGGCACGGTCTGCGCGGTTTGCGCGCAAAAGCTGCGGATGCGGTCCGACATGCCGCCCGGGGCGAGAAATACCGGGTCCTCGGGGTCGACGTAGCTTTGCCGCCCGCGCTCCCGCTTCGCCATTTCCTGCATCTCGGCGTAGGTGAGCGGCTCGCCCTCCTGCTCCCACTGCCTTCTGCATTCCTGCAGCAGCCAGAGGCCCATGATGTTTTTGAGCAGGCGGATTTTCCCTTCCGCTCCGCCCTCGTTGGTGAAGCCGAGGCGCAAACTGTCCGCGGTTAAAATCGGCTCGTCGATTTCCACGCCCATGAGCGACCAGGTGCCGCAGCTTATAAAAGCGTAGCCGTCCTGCAGCGACGGAATCGACACGACGGCCGACGCCGTATCGTGGGAAGCGGTCGCAACGACGGGGAACGGTGTCAGCTGCAATTCTTCGGTGATTTCCTTGCGCAAAGCTCCTTCGGGTGTACCGGGCATCACGATGTGCGCCAGCAGGGAGACGGGAATCCCCAGCCGCCCAAGCAATTCTTCATCCCATTGTCTGCGGACGGGGTCCAGCAGCCCGGTCGTGCTGGCGATCGTGTATTCCGCAGAACGCTCACCGGATAAAAAAAAGCGGAACAAATCCGGCATGAGCAGCAGCTTGACGCCATCCTCCCGGGCAGCGGGTGAGCGCTCCTTCGACCAGGCGTACAGCTGAAAAATCGTATTAAATGATAACGGCTGAATGCCTGTTCGCCGGTAAAGCTCCGCTGCGGGCAGGACGGGCAGCAGCTCCTCCATCGCCCGTTGATTGCGCGCATCCCTGTAATGGTAGGGATTCCCAAACAACCTGCCCTTGCCGTCCACGAACCCGTAATCGACGCCCCACGTATCTACGGCGATCGACGCCGGACTGCCGGAGGCGTGCTGCTTGAAAGCATGAATCCCTTTTTTACATTCGTGAAAAAGCCGGAGAAAATCCCAGTACAGGCTGCCCCCGAGCTGTACCGGCTCATTAGCGAAGCGGTGAATGTCTTCGACGCTCAGCTTCGCACCGTCCCACCGCCCCAAAATCGTCCTGCCGCTGCCGGCGCCGAAATCGACGGCCAGCATATTCAAGCTTTGGTTCCCCATCGAAGCTCACCTCGTTATTTGTACAGCGGCCCGAATGTGCTGCAAGCCCGGAAATCGGCGCTTTCCTTGTCAAGCGTGCCGAAGCTGCTCCATACGCGCGGGCGGAAAATGCGCTTCTCGGCCACATTGTGCATCGAGACGGGAATGCGCAAAATGGCGGCCAGCGTGATCAGATCGGCGCCGATATGCCCGAAGCTGATCGCTCCGTGGTTCGAGCCCCAGTTATCCATCACCGAGTACACATCCGTGAACGAGCCGCTGCCGGTCAAAATCGGCGCAAACCACGTCGTCGGCCACGTCGAATCGGTGCGCAGGTCGAGCGTGTCGTGCACGTCCTCCGGCAGTACGACCGTATAGCCTTCCGCCAGTTGAAGCACCGGCCCGAGTCCCTTGACCAGATTGATCCGGGACATCGTCACAGGCATGCCGCCGCGGGTCAGGAAATCCGTCGAGTAACCGCCGCCGCGGAAATATTCGACGGCCGCAGGCCGCCACGACGTAGCTTGCAGACAGCGCTCCGCTTCCTCGTCGGTAATTTCCCAGTAAGGCTTCATCGCCGGCTTGCCGTCCCGCGACTGCTCGCCCGTTCCGTCCAGCGCGGCAGGGCCGGAGTTGATCAAATGCAGGATGCCGTCCTTCGCGGTGCCCGTCAGCGTATGCCCGGTCACGCGCTTCACCGCGTCGGGACTCCAGTACGTTCTGACGTCGGCGAAAATTTGCGCCGTGTTCGTCAGCAAATGGCCGAACAGCATCGCCACGCCGTTCAGGCTGTCATTTTCCGTCGCGACCAAATAAGGCGCGCGCTTGCCGTTCCAGTCAAACGACGTGTTCAGCACCGCTTCGAGGAAGTCGCCGTTCGGGAAGTGGTCGGTCCACTGGCGCTGGCCCTGGAAGCCGGACAAAATCGCGTTATGTCCGAGCGCCTCTTCGCCGAACCCAAGCCCCGCCAGCTTCGGATTGCCGGCCATCAGGTCGCGGACGATCAGCGTCATTTTCACGACGGTTTCCCAGTCGCGGTCTTTTTTCTCGCGGGTCGTGCGAATTTCGGGCGGGTTGTTGTCCGGGCCTTCCTTGCAGTTTTCTTTGACCCAGCTCAGCGCAAGCTCATACTCCTGCGGGTCGAAAATCTCTTCATCGATGCGGCGCACGAGCTCCGACATATCGACATATTCGTTGCGCATGCCGAGATAATTCTGGAACAGCTCCTCGTTCACGATGGAGCCGGCGATGCCCATCGATACGGAGCCGACGGACAAATACGATTTGCCCTTCATGTACGCGGCCGCAAGGCCCGCCCTGGCAAATCGGATCAGCTTCTCCCGCACGTCCTGCGGAATATCCGTCGTTCCGGCGTCCTGCACGTCCTCGCCATAGATGCCGAACGCGGGAATGCCTTTCTGCGCATGGCCGGACAGCACCGCGGCCAAATAAACCGCACCAGGGCGCTCGGTGCCGTTGAAGCCCCAGATCGCCTTCGGCGTCGACGGGTCCATGTCCATCGTCTCCGTGCCGTAGCACCAGCAGGGCGTCACGGTGATGGACACGCCGACTCCGCTCCTGGCGAACTTCTCCGCTGCCGCCGCAGCCTCGGCGACGCCGCCGATGCACGTATCGGCGATGACGCATTCCACAGGCTCGCCGTTCGGATATTTCAGCGTCTCTCCGAGCAGCGCTGCAACCGCTTTCGCCATATTCATCGTCTGGGCCTCCAGCGATTCGCGCACCCCTTTTCTTCTGCCGTCAATCGTCGGCCTGATGCCGATTTTCGGAAAGCCTTGCCTCCATCTGTAATCCGGGTTTGCATGTGCCATACTTGCAGCCTCCTTAGAGTTATCGATAATCCTGATCAACCGGAAATAACGCCTTTTTTCAAAATAATGTTGGCATATAAAGCGCTTTCGCTTGTAGCCGCAATCGCATACGCCCGCTTCGCCCGCTCATAGAACGCGAAGCGCTCCACCTGCTCAATGGCCGGCTGCGCGTGCTTGCCGATGATCTCCCGATACGCGTCCCAAATCGGTGTCTCCACGGGGTCGCCCGGAACAACCTGCATAAGCGCTACAGGGTACTCGCTGTACGTGTCGAGCGGGAACAAGGCGAGAATCGCCTCCAGCAGCTCGGGAACCCCGTGTCCGTCGCAGCGCAGCAGCCGCTTCGCATGGCTGGCCGCGGGAAAATTCCCGTCCGCGATCACAATTTCGTCTCCATGCCCCATCTCCATCAACACTTTGAGCAGTTCGGGAGAAAGGATGGAAGGTATACCTTTTAACATATTCGACGCCTCCTCAATTCATTCATGTTACCGATAACTCAAAATTAGCAGCGAAACGGCTTGCTGTCAATGGTTTTCTTTTATACAATAGACGAATAGTATGCGACGGAAAGGTGACTGCACTTGATTACAATCTATGATATCGCGGAAAAAGCAGGCGTATCCGCCATGACGGTTTCGAGAGTTATCAATAACTCCGGGAGAATTAGCGAAGCGACGAGAAAACGGGTGCGCAAAGTCATGGATGAGCTGAACTACATTCCGAATTCGATGGCGCGCAGCCTCGTTTTGCAAAAGACCAAAATTTTATCGCTGCTCATTACGGATATTACCAATCCCTTCTATACGACGATCGCCCGCGGGGCCGAGGATGCCGCCAAACGGTCGGGCTACAAGCTGCTGTTCGGCAACAGTGACGAGGATTACGCCAAAGAAAAAGATTACGTGGACATGATTTTGTCCACAAGGGTCGACGGCGTGCTGTTTGCGCCCACGGGAGACCGCTCGCTTGAACATTTGCGGCAGCTGCAAAAACATCGCATCCCCTTCGTCATTCTCGACCGGGAGGTGCCCGGCATCGAAGCGGACATCGTTCTCGGCGACAGCAAGGAAGGCGCCAGAAAGCTGGTCGAGCACCTGCTCGCGCTGGGGCATCGCCGCATCGCCCTGATTAACGGCTCGCCGGACGTGTCCACGGCCCGGCTGCGGTACGCCGGTTATAAGGAGGCGCACGCCTTAAACGGCATTCCGCTGGACGAGACGCTCGTCGTCCATGTCAATTACCGCGATTTTCAGGACGAAAGCGCGCTCGATTTCCTGCTCAGGCAGCCGTCGCCGCCGACCGCCATATTTGCGGCGAACAATTTGCTCGCCGTCGGCGCGATCAAGTCGCTGCGGGAACGCGGCTTCCGGGTGCCGGACGACATCTCCGTCTGCTGCTTCGACGACTTCGGCCGGGCGGACGCGATCAATCCGTTCCTGACGGTCGCATCGCAGCCGGCGTATCAGTTCGGCTCCATGGGCATGCAACTGCTGATCGAGCGCATCGAGAACGAATCCGTCCTCGCGAACCGAAAAATTATGCTTCCGTCCGAAATGCTCATCCGCGCTTCGACCCGCCCCCCGAAGGCTTGAGCGAATGGCCGGCAGCACGCATGAAAAAGCCGCCGGATCATGTTCAATCATCCGGCGGCTTCATTTATTGGGACGAACTTCGTATAGTCAATTCAAAACGCATAGATCGTTACAAGTATGACTGCTCCCACGATCCAGCAATAATAAGCAAAAGGCCTCATCGCCTGAATTTCATGTTTTTTAACCCATTTCATTAGAGCCCAGACGGCCAGCAGAGCAAACACCCCCGACAGGATGCCGCCGATGATCGACATTCCGAGCAGGCCGTGCATGCCCGACTTCAGTTTCGGCACTTCCAATATGCTTGCGCCAACGATAACCGGAGTCGCCAAAAGCATCGAAAAACGCGCGGAAGCCTCGTGCTTGAGCCCCATCCAAAAGCCGGCAATCATACTGGACCCGGATCTCGAAAAACCGGGAACAAGCGCTAACGACTGGAACAATCCGATCACAAAGGCTTGTCCTGCGCTCAAATCTTCGATCTCTTTGCTTCCCTTCCCCGACATTTTCTCTCCGAGATAAAGCAGGACGCCGTTGACGATAAGAAAAATCGCCGCACTGGTGACGCTGCTGAAAAGGTGTCTCAACGTTTTTTCAAGCAGCAGGCCGATTACGGCTGCAGGCACCGTTCCAACGATGACGAGCAAAAGAGTCTTTTTGAACCGGGAAGGTCCTCCCGAAAATAACGATTTCAGCATGTGAATCCAGTCACGGCTGAAAAAGAGAAGCAGCGCCACAGCCGTTCCCAAATGCAGCATAACGACATAAGGCAAAAAATGCTCCTTCAAAAATTCGGGATCCAGATTCCAGCGAAACACATACGGGGTCAAGACTCCATGCGCTACGCTGCTGACCGGAAACAGTTCGGTAATTCCTTGAATAATAGCAAAAATGACGGTTTGAAAAAAATCCATGCTTCCTCTCCTCTTACCCGTATTTAACTTGCGGTCACCTGCGAATGCATGCCGGCTTCTCTTCGCCTTCGATTGTTATCCCGGGATATGCTTAGCAAAATGCCGACGCTTGCCATGCACAAAATCAGGGACGAGCCGCCATAGCTGATAAAGGGAAGCGGAACGCCCGTAACCGGCAGACTGCCCGTAACGGCCCCAAGATTGAGACAAAATTGAATAAATATCATCGCTACCAATCCTATACCCAGCAAAATTCCAAACGGATCGTCGCTTTGAACTGCGGTAATAAAACAGCGCCAGAAAAAAATAAAAAATACGATCAAAAGCAGCGTCGTGCCGACAAGCCCCAATTCCTCGCCGATAACGGCAAAAATAAAATCCGTGTGCGCTTCCGGCAAATAGAACTGCTTCTGGATGCTTAGCCCGAGTCCCGTTCCCGTAAGCCCGCCATGACCTAAAGCGTAAAGCGACTGAATGAGCTGATACCCGGAATCGGACTGGTTATCGAACGGATTTAAGAAAGAGTTGAGCCGCTTCAGCCGATAGCTTTTGCTGCCGGCCAGGTAAACAAAGACCGGCACGAGCCCCAGAGCAAGCACAAAAAGATGGCGCAATGCGATGCCGCCGGCCACAATAATCGTACCTGCAATAGAAGCCAAAATTAGCGCGGTGCCGAAATCAGGCTGCTTCATGACAAGAATCAGAACCAGACTAACCATAATGAGTATGGGGAGCAGCCCTTTTATGAACGACTTGACCTTCTCTCCCTTTCTGCTGATTAAAGCCGATACGTACACGCAGACGGCCAATTTGGTAAATTCAGTCGGTTGAAAATTAAGACCTCCCATAACGAACCATCTTTTCGCGCCGTTAATGTTCGTTCCCCCGATTAATACGAGCACAAGCAGGATCAACGAAACAAGCAGCATATAAGGTCCGGCTTTTTTCCATATTGAAAAAGGAAGGCTCATACAAACAAGCATGATGAATAATCCTGCGGCGGCGAAAATACCTTGTTTCGAAGCGTAGTACCAGGCGCTCTCTTGCATCAAGGCAGCTTTGGGCGAACTGGCGCTGAATATCATAACAAGACCGAAGCCGACCAGCACGACGGTTGAAAATAGAAGCAGAAAATCCGGACGCCCCCGCAATGTGCCTTTCAATTCGCAAACCCCCTAATTCACCGGGCATATGTCACATGTTTCCGGGGATTTTATCCAATTGCAACTTTCCCTGATACCGCTGCTTGCTCCACAATTCCAATGTATTGTTTTTCCATTCATAAATATCAAGCCCATTCTCGCCTGCGCCCATGGACCATCCGAGCATAATCTCGGGGCGGCCGTCTTTCGTAACGTCCGAAAACCCGACATAATCCAGGCCGTAACCGAACCCTTTCGTATCCCAGACGATGCGCCACTCATTATTGCGCTGTTTCAACAGCGCCGCCTTTAGTATTTTGTCGTTAACGACGTTCTCTTCGTATACGACCACAGCTTCATCGATCCCGTCTCCGTCCACATCTCCGAATGTAACGCGTTCGCGGTCATTCGGGTGTTCCGAGGCTAACAGCCGGGCTCCGTCAGGCAGCAACGTTCGGAGCATCGCACTGAAACTGTCTTTTGCGGCATTCGCTTCCGAGACCGGGGATTGAATGACATCCACGGGAGCGGCAGGCATCCCGCATCCGCTGATCCACAACAGCGAAGCTGCAGCAAGCAATGTACAAATCCGTCTGCTAAACATCATCTTATTTGGCTCCCTGCCTGTCATTGTACGACTTTATTTTATATTTTTGCGGAATATAAAAGGTTATGAAAAAGTTAAAATTTTTCCTTTTCACTTTGGGAGATAAATGTCGACTTTCGTTCCCATTCCCGGCCTGCTGCTTATTTTCATTTCCCCGCGATGCAATCGGACGATCTGATCGGCAATCGATAATCCCAGACCGCTTCCGGCAGCATGCCGGTTTCCTTTGTAAAACTTTTGGAAAACATTCGCCAAATCGTGCTCCGCAATACCCACCCCCGTATCTTCCACAGTAATGACGATCTGTTCCTGGGCTGAGGAAGCTCGCATTGTAATGACGCCGCCGGGCTCCGTAAATTTCAGCGAGTTGTCCAACAAGTTGATCAGCACTTGCTTCAACCGATTTTCGTCGGCTTGAATGAGCGGAAGCGTATCGTTGGCATGCACTTCCAGCGAAATGCTCTGCCTGGCGGCTCTTGGGGCGAGCTGTTTTCCTAAATGACGCAGCAGTTCCGGGATATGGAGCGGGGTACAGTGCAGCAAAATTCGTCCGTTATCCAATTTGGAAAAATCAAGCAATTCGTCGACAAGCCGAGTTAACCTGTCCGTCTCCGTCTCGATAATTTCGAGCCCTTCTTGAAGCATGTTCCTGTCTTCACCTGGCGTCGAATTCAAGATGACGACCCAGCCTTTGATGGACGTCAGCGGCGTTCGAAGCTCATGCGATACCGATGAAATGAAGTCGTTTTTGAGCTGCTCGTTTTGCCCTATTTTTGCCGCCATCGAATTGAATGTGTCCGCCAGCGTCCCCAGCTCGTCCCGGTACCGTTTGCGGGCCCGGACGGTAAAATCGCCTTCGGCCATTTGTTCGGCCGCCAGCTTCAGCTCGGTTATGGAGCCGGTAATGGTTCTCGACAGGGGGATGCCCAGAAAGGCGACAATGGCTACGACGATAAAACCGACGGAAATAAAGACGGCGGAAATTTGCTTGACCGCTTCCGCCGTTTCGGTTAAAGAGGTCACGAACCTGACCGCCCCTACGGTAGCATCCTTCGTCTGCAAAGGGTACGATACGGCTAGTATCGCTTCATGCGTGGACGGCTCGTATCCCCTCCAGGTTCCTTCCTTTCCGCTGCACGCTTCTTTCACATCCGGGTACCCGATTATATTTTCGCCTATGTGTTGTCCCGTTGAGTCTTGCAGCAGTTGGCCGGACGAACCGATAATCTGGACTTGAGCGGATGAATGGTGGGCAAATCCGCTGAGCAGCCTTTCCGATTGCTGCGCTAAATCCTCGCCTGCAAAATATTGATGAAAAAAAGAAGCGGACAGTTCCGCTTGCTTCGACAGGATGCGTTCCACATTGTGATAATAGTAATAATTGACCAAAGCAATCAGAAAAAATTCCAGAATTGCAACTGTAATCAAAATGACGGCGAGGTAACTGCCTACAAGCCTTTTTTGGATGCCCAACCGTTCAAACCTCCTTTCGCCACCTGTACCCGAGGCCCCACACCGTTTCGATCAGCCGGGGGCTGGAGCAATCGTCTTCAATTTTTTCCCTGAGCTTTCGGACGTGGACATCAACAGTTTTCGTATCGCCCACAAAATCTTCTCCCCAAATCAGGTTCAACAGCTCATTTCTGGACAATGCTTTATCAGGATTTTGCAAAAACGCTTTGAGCATTTGAAATTCCTTCGGTGTCGCTTCAATGGGACAGCCGTCTTTGAATAACTTGTTGGCATCCAGATCAAGCCGGATCGAGCCTGATTGGAGTATTTTTCTATGCGGCGGTCCCGCCGATTTTCGGGTGCGGCGCAATACGGTTTTGATTCTTGCTGCAAGCTCCAGCGGATTAAAAGGTTTGACGACGTAATCGTCGGCCCCCAGTTCAAGACCTTTGATCTTGTCCAAATCCTGCGTCCTGGCAGTCAAAAAAACGATGGCGATGTCCGGGTCGATTTCTCTTAGTTTTTTGCAAAACTCAAAACCGTCCGTATCCGGCAGCATGATGTCCAGCACGACGACGTCGGGCCGGCTTGCGGCAAGGCTTCTCATAGCCATTTCTCCCGATGCGGCTTCGGCGACCTGAAACCCGGATCTGTCCAAATGAATCGCCACAAAACGCCGGATATGGTCATCGTCTTCAACGATAAGCACTTCGTTTCGGTATACGGCTTCCATCACTGTCTCCTCCAAACCCGATAAATGGACTATACAAACACAAAAAAGCTCTCCCTGAAAAGAGAGAGCTCCGGGCAGCTATCATTAGAGCATTATGCACCACACTTGGATATTACTATCGATACTTGGCGTTGTCAATATTCACTTGGAAAATCCGGAGATTCGGCGGCGCTTCTGTCATATCCGGCATGGGCTCACGTACAATAAATAAATACGGGCACTCTTATGCGCATCAGCCAAAAAAGGAGCCGAAAGCAATCAGCAGCAGCAAGAATCCGCTCAAAATCGTGCCGAACTGGCCGACGGTGAACTTGCCGATGCGAATCCCGGCCACTTTTCGGCCAAGCGCGACGCCGAACCAGACCGTAACGAAGCTGCCGATTGCGGCCGTTATGGAAATAGCCAGCGGAGATAGGCCCAGCAGCCCTGCTCCCAATCCGTTCGTAACGGCATTCGCGGAGAGCGCCACCCCCAGAATCACTGCCTCGCCGATGCCGATTTCGCCGGATCGATCGATGTCCGCCTTTTCGGGATTTTTCAAAATCGTTTGTATCGAGCTTGCGCCGGAAACTTCCTCATCGGAATCCTCGGACAGGCGCTGCCCTTTACGCGGTACCGCCAGCAAAATGATGCGAATTCCGATAATGATCATAAGAAATGCGCCAACCAGAACCGGCAGCAGCCCGGGAAGAATTCGGGAAAGCCAGTGGCCGGCCAAAATTCCGGTCATACTGAACAAAAAACAAATGACGGCTATAACGGTGTTCGCCATATACCGGATGCGGATGCCGCGAACCCCGTAAGAAATGCCGACGCCCAAATTGTCCAGACTCGATGAAATCGCAAAACCCAAGATCAAAAGCCCTGCTGTCATAGTCGTTCCACTCCTCAACACTGTTTACAGTTAGCGTATTGATCAACCTGCAAAAAAGTGCTTTTCCAAATCAAAATGTGTTGAGATTATTTCAACATCGCTCAAAAGGAGTGAGGATATCGGATGACTGATAACCATTTGGAACGACCGGAGCCGTCTCTGGGCAGCACACTCACCTCTTTGCTGAAGGCGCGTTCCTATTCCATGCGCAAGCTGAGCGCGCTGACCGGGATCGATACGGCCACCATTTCGCGGATTATTAACGGAAAACAAAAGGCGAAGCTCGACCATCTGGAAACGTTCGCTTTCCATCTCGGCGTGCCGACTGCGGAGCTTTTTCAAGCTGCCGGGTTCGATATCGGCATCCCGCAGGTCGAGCGGCATTCGGATATTTTTGCATCCGTAAGCAATATTCAAAAAATTTTGCAGTCGTCCAATTTAATCGACACCCAGTTTACCGAAGAGCTCGTCCGCAAAGAGCTGAGCAAATACGAGAAATATGCCCTGACGGAGGAAGGAAGACAAATCATCGTCGAAGATTTCCCCGAAAAGGTTGCAAGCGTCAACGGCGCCGGACCGTTCATCGACGAGCTGAAGCAGATGTACCGCCTCTTTTGCGAGGAAGAGACTTTGCCGGAAAAGCGCGCTATCGTCGGCAGCGCCTTGCTTTATTTCGTTTTGTCGGCCGACATTATCCCGGACTACGTCTTTCCTCTGGGCTATTTGGACGACGCCATCGCGGTGCAATTAGTGCTCGACCGGCTCAACGACTCCAAAAGCGAGCGCCACTCCGACGAATGAGCCGAACGGCGCGGTCGCTTGCTTGCGACCGACCGCCGTCATGCAGCGAAAACACCGCGCGCCGGGAGCTGCGCGCGGTGCGGCACGGGCCCCCGCGCAGAAAGCCGCTCCCGGATGCCCGCGCGCGGGGCATTCCTGTACTTGTGCAGGCTTTCACTCTGAACCGGCCGCTACCGCCAAGAATGCTACACTTTTGCAGGCTGCGCAGAAACCCACTTGCCGGAACCTGGCGTACAATTTGCCTGATTGCGCGAAGAAAACCTGCAAAAGTGCAGGTTTTCCTCGGTTGATACGCCGGCTGCGCAATATTCCTGCAATTGTGCAGGCTTTTCGCCGCGAACATGGGCTCTGGCTCAATTTCTTCGAAAATTCCTGCACAATCGCAGGCTTTTCGCCAAAATGAACCATTATTACAGAAAAAGCCTGCACTTTCGCAGGTTTTTCCCTACCAAGTCGCCTTGTGTCCCCCACTTCAGCTACTCAACCCGCACAGGAGCGGCGTGACCTTTTTCAGCTACTCAACCCGTAGAGGAGGTGTCACCTACTTCAGCTACTCATCCCAAACAGGAGAGGTGTCAACTACTTCAGCTACTAATCCCGTGTTGGAGGTGTCACTTACTTCAGCTACTCATCCCGTTCAGGAGGTGTCAACTACTTCAGCTACTAAACTCGTCAGAAGAGGCATGGGTTTAAAAAGGGCGCCTGCCCCCTCCGGTTCCTCTCCCCCGTCACTCTATCAACAGTTTGATTTATGCAAGTTTTCTACACGTTAATAAGGATGTGCTTCTCCAATCATGTACGTTTTTCTCGACAGCCTGCACTAAACCTTAAAATAACTAGCGATGTACTAATTTCGGCTTCATGGGTGCCGCCCAGCGGCATGGGGGGCTTTCGCATGTGAGTGCAGGCGGCCAGTCGGAGGACGGGGTCGTGCGAGCCATGCAGCCGACTAGTCATGCAGTCCCTCACCGCATACATACGCGCACCGCAAGCTGCATGGCGGCGGTCGACCGGCTGCACCTCATTAGCCGGGCGTACCTAAAAATGAGACCATTTGGTCTCATCGGTAATGCGATTCGTTTTGCTGGAATCGCGTCGGTTACTTTGTTTTCGATTGCAGCAGTTCGAGTAATTGCTGACCGGATTGCTGCATGCCTTGGCCGCCGCCTGCTCCTCCCGGTCCGCCTTGGCCTTGAGGCATTTGACCGCCGCCGTCCATTGGCTTTTGATCTCCGGATGGCGCAACCGGAGGCGAAGCAGGAGGTGAGCCTGCAGCAGAACCTGCAGCGTCCGGAGCAGATGAAGGACGCGTACCGGAGCCGCCCTTGCCATCGTTTCCGCTTCCCCCTCCATTGCCGCCTTGTCTCATAGGCTCTTTTGCAGCGGCGTCATCCAAATATTTTTTCTGGGCATCGGTAAGCCCGCTGAGCAGTTTCGTTTTGTTATCCGACGTTAATTCGCCGCTCGAAATACTCTCCTGCACGACGGGGATCATTTGCACCGCCTGATCTTTGGTGATGGTCAATCCATCCGCCTTATCCATCATGATCAGGGAACGGAACGTCCTCATCATTTGAAAATCTTTTTGATTCGCGCCCGATTTCGCCGCATTCTGCGTCTGGCCTTGCGATACCTGATTTTGCGCTGTCTGATCCGGCGTCTGCGTAGACGATGGGGCTTGCGTCGATTGAGCCTGCGATTGATTGCCGCCCGCCTCTTGGGCCGAGCTGGAGTTCGCCGTTTGCGCCGTCGAGCAGCCGCTCAGCAAAGCCGTTATAAGCAACAGTGAGCCGATGATTTGCTTCCGTTTCTTTTTCGCGTCCTTAGTCAGTCCGTTATGGTTGTTTGTTGCTTTCATGATACTCTCCGCCTTTCCAATCCACTGTTTCATTTTCTGTTACAACTGCAATAATAATCCTCTTTTATGAACAATAAAGAAACTGCAGCTTAATCTCCCTTGAATGTTCCCTGAAAGGTTACTGAAAAAAAAGAACCCGCTTCAGCAGCGGGATCTTGTCTAATCTATAAATTGGATCGGATATGCTTACCAACTATCACTTATCAAGCATGACAATAGCTTTAGTGTAATCATCGAGACTGTTTTTGAAGATACTTTGCTCCCAACTATTGAATTACCGGATACTAATGCCAGTAAAGAAAAAGTGTTCAAACGAGCATATGAATTATGTGAACTATGGAAAATGGATTTGCATTCGAATATTCAAAAATGGCAGTTAATCGATCATTACCGTTTTTTGTATGTGGGTGGAAGCAAAATCAAAGATGAATCTTTAGAAGAAAGAACTGTTGTTTTTCCAAAAGCTGTTGATATAGTTGTAAACTTAATCTCATCAATGTTTTTCCTTGGAATCATCTGTTTGCCATATGCAGAAGGATTATCTTCATCTGCTATCAATAAGAAACCATCAATATCCCCATTGATAATATACTTATCATAATAAACAGTACCATTTTTCATCTTAATAGTTGCAGTTACCTTTGAACTTGATATCAGTTTTAACAGTATAATCAAAGGTAACAACAACAAATAATATACAACCGAAAGTGCGAGAATAATTAAACCTAATTCTTTATATCCTTCTTTTGGCAAACTCCATATTAAATTAATTGAGGATGCTGACGTTAGATTGTGAGATTCACCAAAACCCAAAATAAAAGAATTAATAAGAACTCCATACATTAGTGAAAGTAAAATAAAATAACCTAACATAGATACAACTATTACTAAAAAAAGGTAGAGAGCAATATTTTTATTTCTCTTAATTGAAATCGTTAGTTTTTTAAAATAGAAATTTCTAAATTTTTTTATGAGAATGAGCATAAGAAGAAAGACTAAAAATGCGAGGAAGAAAGTATAAGACCACCATTTAAACACAATGTGCAAGGGAATATTTGAAGAATTCTCCGATTTATCTATGTCAGTAATTAGCATGAAGTAACATGTTGCAAAAAAGACAAAGAAAATGTGTAAGAAGATTTGTCTAAATGTTTTTATTGTACTGCTAATAAATAAGTCTTCTTCTTTCGGTTTAGTAATAATCGAAAACGGATTGAATACCAATTTGATTTTACTTTTACTACCAAATATAGCTATACCAATGCCACTGAATACCCATGTGATGATATTGTAAAGTAAATCCATAGTTTTATCCTCCTATGCTTGATAGGAGGATTTTACCACAAATCTTGAATTATTAGTTATGCATATTGTCATATTTAGATTAATTTGTCATAAATGAAAGGATAAAATCATATACAAGGCGAGTATGGCCGCGTGGCAGCTCATGCCCGAGAAACGGATTGATATGCAAATGCTTGTGGGCCGAGGCCAGCGCGTTGTAGGCGGCGAATACCGTTTCCGGCATGCAGACGGTATCTTTTAATCCGACGGACATCCATACGGGAACGGTGATCCGGTCGGCAAGATGAACGATGTCGAAATAGCTGAGCGTCGCCAGCACGGGCGCGAGCCGCTCCGGGTTATGGCTGACGAATTGGGCGGCTTCGGTAAGCGATCCTGTGGAGTTGAGCAGCCCGAAATCGAAGCGGCACATGTTCGGTATGTCGGCAACCGCCATATGGACGCCCGGCTCCAGCGCAGCCGTCAGCAAAGCCAGACCGCCGCCCTGGCTGGCGCCCATCGCGATGATCCTGGCCGGATCGACGCCGGGCTGCTCCCGGGCGCAGCGCACTGCGCGGATTCCGTCGATAGCCAGCGCTTTGTAATAGCAGGTATGCGGGTCCATAATCCCCTGCGTGATCCACCCTTTTGCCATGCCGTATGTATTGGCCAGTGCATTCCCGGTTTCCCCGCTCTGCCCGCGCACATCGACGGCAAACACCGCGAAGCCCATCAGCACCCAGGCCGCATAGTCCTCGGGCTCGCCTTTCGATCCGCCGTATCCGTGGAACATAACCAAGCAGGGGGCCGGCTCGGCGAGCGCCTTCGACGGAACAAGATGCCAGGCATGAATCGGCGTATGCGCATCGCCTTCGTAAATGACCTTATACGCCTCCACGTCCTGCATCGGGGTTCGGACAACCGTTCGCGTATACGGCACCCGAGCCGTTTCGCCGGACAACGTTCGCTCCCAAAAATCGGCCAAATCCGCAGGAGCGAGCTGCCTATCGGGCACATAACTATAGAGTTCGTCTATTCTTTTTTGAATCGCATTCATGGCGAATGTGCCTCCGGTTTACAGCTTTTGCATAAATTCAAACGCCAAATCGTTAAAACCCGGCAAATGCTCATGCCCAAAATCCGGGAACAGCTCGATTTGCTTCGGCGCTTTTATTTTGTTGTAAGCCGCAAACTGTGTGGAAGGCGGGCAGACCGTGTCGCTGAGACCGACGCCCATAAGCACCTCTCCCTGAATGCGGCTCGCGAGATGCTGAATATCGATATAGCCGAGCTTGGCAAACATCTCATTCTCGCGCTTATGCTGCGGATCATGCCTGCGGAAGTAATCCTTCAGCTCGGCATACGCATCCTTGGCCAGATCCATTTCCCACACCCGCTGGTAATCGCTGAGAAAAGGGTACACCGGCGTCAGCCGCTTAATGCGGGGTTCCAGCGCCGCGCAAGCGATCGTAAGCGCGCCGCCCTGCGAGCCGCCTCTGGCGCCTACGCGATCCGGATCGACCTCCGGCATCCCCATCGCGATTCCGGCGAGCTGCGCCGTATCAAGAAAAATATGACGGAACAGCATATCGTCAGGCGAATCGTCAATTCCACGGATAATATGCCCGCCGATCGTCGTGCCCTTCACGCCGCCCGCATCCTCCGAAATACCGCCCTGTCCGCGGCAGTCCAAAGCGAATACGGAGAACCCGAGCGCAGCGTACGCCAGCTTTTCCGTCCAATCGCCTGAAGAGCCCCAATATCCGTGGAATTGCAAAATAGCCGGATGCGGGGACTCCACAAACTTGGGCCGAATATATTTGGCATGAACCCGCGCCCCTCTTACACCCGTGAAGTACAATTCGAAACAATCTGCAAAAGGAGTTTGAAACTCGCTGGGGCGCAATTCAACCTGCGGATCAACCGCTTTCATTTCGGCAATCGCCCTGTCCCAGTAAGCATCGAAATCGTCAGGCCGCGGATTGCGTCCTTCATAGGTGAAAAGTTTTTCTACAGGTAGATCGAAAACTGGCATATTCTTCCCCTTTTCCTGGATCGTTGTTCAACTTCACATAACCGTATAATCCGTAAAATTTACAAATACCCCGTTGACCCGTCTCGTTATTTGCGAATCGGCGCCGACCGCAAGCTCCAGACGGTCTCCCCTCATCGTCACGTACGTGACCGAATTGCCGGCAAACGCACCATCCAGCCCGGCATGAGCAAAATCCGGCTTGTTCCTGCCCGCCGCTTCAGCAAAATGAGTCACATCCATAATGCCCAGGCTTTTGGCTTCGACTGCGTCCACACACTCCAGCACGACCCCGTTCGCTCCGGCCGAACTTGTGACCGTCCAGCGGTCCGCCAACTCGATTCTGTCGAAGGACTGCCGGATATGCACGGCCAGGTATACATTTCCGCACAATCCATATAACGAATTCGCCGCCTGGAGCCATTCTCCTTTTGGCAAACAGCCAATAACTTGACCGGTTTGGCCATCGGGGATGGTGTACAGGACGGCCGCTGTATTTTGATGAAACAGCACTTCCGTATGCCCGCTTTGGTGCCGCAAGCTTTCCTCAGAATCGGCGTCGCCCGCAAGGAAAAAATAGGCGCGGTTGACACCTTCCACAGCCTGCAAAGGAAACGCGGCATCCCAGCGGTGCTGTTCATTATCGAACTCCTCGGCCCGTTCCCACATGCCGCCCACCGCGTAATATTCCGTTATGTACACGTAACTGTGCAGCGGATTTCCGCCAACTGCCGCCGGACGGGGAACGATTTGCTTCACTTCAACCGGATTGCCGCGCTGCAAAGCTGTACTGCGGGCCTGCGAAGGCGCCTCGTAAAAAAGAAATCCCGCATACTCCGTCCGCGGCATATCCTCCGGAAGCTCAAAATCCCCAAACTGCACATAATCCATCAGCACGTTCCGGTCCTGCGGAATATCGTGAGCGAGCCCCCGGGAATGCGGCCCGACCCAGGCCCCCCGCAAGTAATAGAGCGACCGGACATGCCATAAATAATCGAGCATAGCTGCCAGCTGCTTTTTGATCTCAGCGTCTTCGGCTAGCTCCCACGCACATGTAAACGCCTGCACCCAATGCCAAAACCAGGGAAGACAGCCGTACTCGGACATCCCCATGCCCGTAATGCGCTCCAAAGTCGCCCGCAAACTGCGGAAACCATCCTCAAGCAGCTCCCGATCCCCGTACAACTGGCCAAAAATAAGCTTCGCCGCCGTATACTTCGCCTCATGATGATGATAATGCTCAAGCGGCTTCCGGTAAAAATGACTGCGGTAAACATGCTCCAAAGCCTGCTCCAATTGGGTCCGCAAAGCTTGCGGCAACTCCGGGCCGTACCGTTTGTAAAAATAAACGAGCAAACTGCCCATCAGCTCGACCGGAAGAGAATTCATTCCCGCTTCCCGGGGAACAGGATCAAGATTGAGCGGCCAGTGCCCGTAAGTCTCGCTGAGCGGATCCCGGTCCTGCAGCTGTAGAACCTCCTGCAAAACGCGGCCCGCCTTGGCCTTAGCGGCTTCCCGCTCAAAAACAGCCGGAACTCCCGCATCCGCAGCCGCCGCAAACAAATACGAAGCAAAATAAAAATTGTCGCGGACGTCATGATGAAACCACAAACCGCTCTCCAAAACAGGGAGCTCGTATGCTTTTTTCGCCACTCGGCTTATAATCTCTTTTCTTCGCTGCTCATAATGCGACATCCTCGTCACTCCTTCGATCCATACAAAAAAAGGTCAAACAACCAAAATAAAAAGGCCCTGCTACTCGCCTCGAGCCTCGTTGAAACGTTTAAATTCATCTTATCTGGAATTAAAACGAGCGTCAATGAGCAAAATGCGTGGCGGGCCGCAGGGCCGATTTTTTGTTTTTTGGGAACTGTTTCCTTATAGGTAGGACAGAAGCGGGGTTACTCACACGAGAAAGACATATCTAATTGAGTTTCAATTCCTTATAGGTACGATATAAGCACGCGCTAACGTGCTCCCTCCGTACATGAACGGAGTGATTTCAATTCCTTATAGGTACGATGCAAACGGACAAGTCACTTGGGAAAGGTATCGACGATCTCACCGAGTTTCAATTCCTTATAGGTACGGTACAAACGAGCTCGCGATTACGCATACCCATCTCATCATGCGAGAGTTTCAATTCCTTATAGGTACGATATAAACTTACATACCAAAAGGCTTCCATGAATGAGCTGGAGATATTTCAATTCCTTATAGGTACGATATAAACGAAGGCGATCAAGGCGCTGCTGGACAAATTTGAAAGATTTCAATTCCTTATAGGTACGATAGAAACGTCCTCGTCAAATTTCTTTTGATCCATTTCGATTTGGAAATTTCAATTCCTTATAGGTACGATAGAAACCCTCTTCATTAACTACCTTTTAATTACCTTGCAAATGCCTCTTAGCAGAAGCGTGTCAGCGTCTCTTTCCCTTCGACCGTCGTTCAATCATCCATTTGGGGCGCTTATCATTCACCCTCTCCATTCTCCTTCTCATAAATAAATTTCATAAGCTAATCCAAAACCGTTTAGGTCCAATAACACTATAAGTTTTGTCCCTGCTCAAAATCCTTGATCTTGGTACGTAAATAATCAAGTCCCGTTTTTTTGCGTATATACGTCCACGCTCATGATCATCACGGCTCTGTCCAACTTGTCGAATGAGATCAGTATCCTCCACAAGCATTGCGATATCCAATTGCAGTGAATCGGAACTCTCCCGGTTCATACTCATCACAATCACCATCTCGTCTTTCAGTTTTTTTAACCCTAAAATCCCACTCACAAAGGTATGACGTTTCGATTTTGTTTCAATTCCTCATAGGTACGATACAAACGTATCCAGGATGCCGGAAACCTGAGTGCTCATCGAAAGTTTCAATTCCTCATAGGTACGATACAAACGAAGGCCATGTTCTCCGCGATCGGAGTACCATCCTGAGTTTCAATTCCTCACGATACAAACCGGGGGGAGAGGCCCGACGGCCGGGGGACATATGTAGTTTCAATTCCTCATAGGTACGATATAAACCAGGAAGTGCACTTTCCAAAGCAGCAAGTCGATTGAGTTTCAATTCCTCATAGGTACGATATAAACAAGCTGAGGACCGAGCAAAACGTACTGTTTATGATGTGTTTCAATTCCTCATAGGTACGATATAAACGAAGTGCCGGGGAACGTCGGATGAATCATATCACAGTTTCAATTCCTCATAGGTACGATATAAACCAAAGGCCATAAACCCGATCATTCGTAACATGGGCGTGTTTCAATTCCTCATAGGTACGATATAAACCCAAAAAAAGGAGAAAGAAAAAGAAGCTCGATACCAAGTTTCAATTCCTCATAGGTACGATATAAACTAAGTTCTTTTAAAAAATCTTTTATTGATGATGATTGTTTCAATTCCTCATAGGTACGATATAAACACAGTCTAGCAATTGAAAGAATATTCCAATCCGGTGTTTCAATTCCTCATAGGTACGATATAAACGTAGTGTGAAAATAGGCTCCGCGCTTATCGATACGATGTTTCAATTCCTCATAGGTACGATATAAACTAACTGAATATTTTCGGTACTTATTTTAGGAGGGCATGTTTCAATTCCTCATAGGTACGATATAAACCAGAATATCGGGGATACGAGCTTCTGGAACAAAAGGTTTCAATTCCTCATAGGTACGATATAAACCGGGTCAGGGATGTAGGGAATTTGAGCAATTATCTACGTTTCAATTCCTCATAGGTACGATATAAACCTCTTCATAGATATCATCTTCAGAATATTCACGAGGGTTTCAATTCCTCATAGGTACGATATAAACTGAATGGTACGTACTCACTCGGCATGGACAATACGTTTCAATTCCTCATAGGTACGATATAAACCACTTGAACGGCTGCGGGCGTCGCGCGAGAGCCAAGTTTCAATTCCTCATAGGTACGATATAAACTGCGGCCACAGACATTGCCGTGAATACCGGTACCTAGTTTCAATTCCTCATAGGTACGATATAAACCTCCTGCCTTGTATTTCCCTTTTGGGTCATCCTTTTTGGTTTCAATTCCTCATAGGTACGATATAAACGTAATTGGATAGATCAGATAGGCCATTCTCGTTCAAAAGTTTCAATTCCTCATAGGTACGATATAAACTTCCTCATCCTTTGAGGAATGGGAAAACGATCTACGAAGTTTCAATTCCTCATAGGTACGATATAAACAGGAGCCGACAATCTAGGCGAATATGACACGTCATGTTTCAATTCCTCATAGGTACGATATAAACCCATAAAAACCCAGCAGAACAGCCACTTTTTGTAATGCCACATGATAAAGTAAACTCGGCTGGCCTCGCGGTCCAAGCCGCAAATCCCTTATAACACTGAGAGTTTTACAAAATATGTTTGTCGTCGATCCCCCGGCTTTTTTGCACTATTGTAGGTCGACGACAAAAAATACTCTGGCTACCTCTATCATATTACTAGCCCCGCTTTTTTCCAAGCCCCTAAGGCGGTCTTTTTCATCGAAGCTTTTGAGCAAGCGCGGCGGTACCTTTTTTAGATTCCCACTAGGGCAACTCCAGCATGCATTTCACAAATACTTCCACATTATCCATCTCACCCAAAATCTTTCAAGTTACAAGACAACTTCCTGATTTCATCGTTGTTACGTATGTACGATTCACTGAAAAAATTGAGCCTTGTTATGTACAGTGCGATTGGGTTCAACGAAAACATCTTTGACTTACTACAAAAAGCACTAAAACTCGTTGTTACGATTCTTCTACCCACAACAGAATTGATAAAACAGGGAGCTTATCAAAACAAAAAAAGCGAAGTTTCTACGCCCCCGCTCACTACAAACTTTCTACCTATATGAAAAACCATATAATACTTGATTTGTATTTGCATCGACTACAACGCTATACTCAGTGAAAGTTTTGGGAGTTTGATCTTTTATGTAAGACTTGGCTGGCTTACTGATTCCTTTAAAGGTCACAACATAACAAGGTGTATCCAATAAATAACCGTCTTTCTCTAACTTGGGGTTGCTTTCAGCAGCTTCTTTAGTAAAAAGTTTGAAATCGGGATTGGTAATCAAATGGTATTCCACTTCAATTTTCTTTGCTTCTTTTGCATATTCTGGTGCGTGCTCTTTTGCAGAACTAACCGCTTGGCTGGCATCCTGCTTAGGTTTGACTATTGCCTCCTTGAAAGTCATTCCAAACTCTTTAATTTTTTCACTATCGTGAGTTGATGTTGACATCAGTTCATACTTATTCGCGGACGCATCTGACGAAGCAAACGTATTATTTACAACAGCAAATAACACCAATCCCAATACTGCACTGGCAGCTACAATCACCCATTTTTTTCTGTTCACATTTTATTCCTCCATTATTGCCAGAAATGCCAAGTACCATATGGATTAATTCCTTATAGGTACGATACAAACGATTGATGGGGCTGGCGGATGGGGATTCCAGGGACGGGATTAATTCCTTATAGGTACGATACTAACCAGCGTGTCCGGGATGGACTCAAGCGAACGGCACTCAGTTTCAATTCCTTATAGGTACGATACAAACGACTTTGGGAAAGTAGTCGCATGATGCTGCCGCAGCAGTTTCAATTCCTTATAGGTACGATACAAACATGATCATTTGTCTCCTAAATGGAGTAGCATCGAGGTTTCAATTCCTTATAGGTACGATACAAACAGAAAACGATCCGGGATCAGGCCCATTGGATTGTTGAGTGGTTTCAATTCCTTATAGGTACGATACAAACCCAATTGCGATTCCTGAACCTGCAACCCGCACTGAAAAGTTTCAATTCCTTATAGGTACGATACAAACGGCAGTGGAGCGGTGTTCTTCAACAAGCGGCCTTCGTTTCAATTCCTTATAGGTACGATACAAACTTATTGATATCTCCATAAAATAAATGACGCGCTCGAGTTTCAATTCCTTATAGGTACGATACAAACTGTCTTTGTAATATAGTATCGTTTTGTGCCAGCTAAAGTTTCAATTCCTTATAGGTACGATACAAACTGAGAAACTTTCAAAGTACCACTATTATAACCTGATAGTTTCAATTCCTTATAGGTACGATACAAACAGCTTACAGAGAGCGCTAAAACCGTTCTGGAAAGCAAGTTTCAATTCCTTATAGGTACGATACAAACATTTAACATTATTTTTTAATCTTGCAGATATAGATGAAAGTTTCAATTCCTTATAGGTACGATACAAACCAAAACAACGACTTCAATCATAAACTGTTTGAACAAGAGTTTCAATTCCTTATAGGTACGATACAAACTCACATCACCTTTCATAGCTTTGTTGATTTGCATTTGGGTTTCAATTCCTTATAGGTACGATACAAACGCGTGATAAACTTTTCAAGCCGCTTGCCCTGATCCAGGTTTCAATTCCTTATAGGTACGATACAAACCGGCGCCATTGTGAAGAAAGACGGATCGCCTGACGGTTTCAATTCCTTATAGGTACGATACAAACCGCCGGGCAGTCGATCTCCTAGCAGCAGCCCTAAGAGGTTTCAATTCCTTATAGGTACGATACAAACCGGCAAGCCGCTGATTCTCGGGTCCAGCACGGCGGGGTTTCAATTCCTTATAGGTACGATACAAACGAGGCAATATTGTTTATGACTCCCGGGCTTTTAACAGGTTTCAATTCCTTATAGGTACGATACAAACTTCGATCATCAACATGGTCACCGCGCTGAACCACCGAGTTTCAATTCCTTATAGGTACGATACAAACTGCCGCTACTCTGGCCATATTCGGAAGCGAGTTTCAGAGTTTCAATTCCTTATAGGTACGATACAAACTCGGTTTTATAAAAGCGCCAGTTGCATTTTTCGGAGGAGTTTCAATTCCTTATAGGTACGATACAAACGGAGGTTGAACATGGCTAAGATAAACGGATATTACGGTTTCAATTCCTTATAGGTACGATACAAACGTCCCCGGGATGACCGGATCGGGGAAAACCCATCTGAGTTTCAATTCCTTATAGGTACGATACAAACGGCAGGACTTCGAGACGAGCCTTAAGGAGTTTGTCACAGAGTTTCAATTCCTTATAGGTACGATACAAACCCATAAAAACCCAGCAATACAGCCATTTTTACAAAGCCACAGCGCAAAATTAATTACCATGGTTTCCCGACCCAAGCCGCAAATCCCTTATTAACACTGAATTCCCACAAAACATGTTTGTCGTCGATCCCCCGGCTTTTTTACGCTATTGCAGGTCGACGACAAAAAATGCTCTACTCTATCATATTACTAGTCCCGTTTTTTTCCAAGTCTATGTGAGAAACTTTTCAATGAAGCTTTGCTACCGTATGGCAGCAAAATTTAAAAATAGCAATAAAATTTCACACCGCCCCGCGTTTCCTACCCATTCTTCTTTCGTGAAGATCCATATTTCGCTTGACGATGACAAGATCGGTACTTTCTTATTGTAAAAATAGCCTGCACGACAAGATTTTACAAATAATGTTTCAATTCCTCATAAATTGAAATATGTCCCTATACAATCCGAATGAATCTTTGAAACCCTTGACTTTCAAGTTTTTTTCCTGTTCGTATCCGTTCATAATCCGAGTGAATTATTGAGGTTCCGAGTGAATCGCGTCCCCAATCCGTCCCTAAAACCCACCTTAACACCTCTTCTTCATATAATAGGAAAAACAGTAGATTGTTAGGGATGTATGATATATAATATCTCTGTACAATGGAACGGCTTGCAAGGGCAGTCGGCTGGCCTCTCGGAAGGGAGGTGATGCCTGTGGAGGTTAAAGACGCTCTGACGATTACGATTGGCTTTAGTTCGCTTCTTATTACGTTTCTGACGCTAGTTGTGACCATCGTCATAGCACTTACTCAAAACAAAAAGAAATAGACCATACCTTATCGGGGGCGGTCTATTTCACTGACTGACTACTTTAAAAGCTTATCGCCTTTGAAGCGGCCTATTGTGCACTTGGAGCCGTGCAGCAACACGGCTCTTTTTTAGTATACGCTTGAAATCAGAAGGTAATACCAAAGGTAATATTACTTTACTCCATTTTACTCAATACTAATATATTAATCAATACCATAATATATTAATATATATGCTAGATTAGAAACGTTCCCGATTTGACCAGGCGAGAGCGACTTCGAACTTCCGCCCCACATCCCGCTACATCAAATGATAGCCAGTAGGGAACTTCGCAATGCTGGAACCACTATGAACGGGTCGTGAATGAAAAAGAGAACTTCTTTAAAACAGACGACAACATGTAAGGAAGCATTCGATTATTTATTCGGTCCGTAGTTTGAATTGTTCAGCATTTGATTCACGATAAATACAAGGTCATCGTCATTTACATATTCGTTGCCTGCCTGTTGGGCATCATATTTAGTTGGATCTACGTTAGCTGCCAGTTCTCCGTAGTGTGCAGCATCAATGGCTAGATCAAGAAGCGTATATTCACCCGTTCTGTTTACGTCCTTAACTCCTTCAACAGTTACCGAATCCTCACCGCAGTTCGCCGCACCTAAATCAAATTCGCTTGTTGTGTCTGCGATCCTGCATTTGACTGCGTCTACTTTCCCCGTTCCGGCAGCCTTGGCTTTTAATTTTAGCTTAAAGAACGTTGTTTCACTGCTGATGCCGTAATTTTTTCCTTGGCTTGATACAATAAAGCGAAGGGTACCATTTTGATCAGACGGCTGGTTGTACACTTTATAGCCTGGAATCTCTTCAAATCCAATATAATCGAACAAAGTGTTATCGTACTTTATAGTAAAATCCTCTGCGTATATGTTGCTAACATTTTTCAAAGACACATTTGCTATAACTTCTTGCCCAACTTTAACTTTGTCTTCAGCAACGGTCATATTAAGCTGCGGATCAAGCTGAATAGTTGCGGATACTTCGTTTGAGATGCCACTTACACCACCTGCATTTACAGCTTGTACTACGTAATAATATGTTCCGTTACTTAAGTTTGTGTCTAAATATACAGCATTAGTTACAGTACTAGCAATAGTAGTATAAGGACCGCCAGCATTAGTAGACCTCTCAACAATATAATACGTCGCATTGGTTACCTTACTCCATGTCAAATAAACACTTGATTGTACGGAAGTAGCTGTCAGATTTGTTGGTGCTGTTGGAGCTAGAACTCGAGGTGTCGCGGATGCTTCAGAAGAATTATTGCTTTCACCACCAGCGTTTACAGCTGTTACAACATAATAGTAAGTTGTTCCGTTTGTTACTGTGCTGTCAGTAAAGGTGGTACCTGTTACATTTGTGGCAATCGTTGTATAAGGACCACCAGGTGTTGTGGAACGCTTCACATTGTAGGTTGTTGCGCCGGAAACTGCAGTCCAGTTAAGTGTTACCTTTGATACATCGTCAATTGCTGTTAGAGCGCTTGGATTTGAAGGAGATGAAGGAACTGGGCTTCCGAAAATATCAACTTCATTTGCATCTCCACCACTACATCCAGCAATTACAAAACCCACTCTTGAAACGTTCGTTATTGGTGTAATATTTGTTTGAACACCTGTTCCATCTAGGTAGACAAAGCCTTGACGGCTTGTACTGCCTTGAGTGTAGTAATTAAGCGCAAGTTTGCTACCTTTAAGTTTATAAGATGAAATTGTTATTGGATTTTGAAAGTCATACCATACGAATGTACCATTAGAACAAGTTGCATCAAAATGGAAAGAGTTGGTCTCATCATTATCAGTAAGAGCTGTGGTGGTACGTACCACACGAAAATCATTCATCGCATTGGACACATTAAGCGCCTTCCCGTCTAACAAACCGCCTGAATAAGCAAATGCTGAAGTAACAGGAATTGCTAATGAAATTATCATTGCTAAAAGTAATACAGATAAAAGCTTTTTCAAATCGATCTCTCCTTAAAATGTATTTTCGATTATGATCATACAGTTATTGTCATATCTTGTCTAAACATATCATGGAATATATTGTATTTATTGTTTGTTAATAACCAATAATTTTATTATAATTACATTTTTGCATGAAAATAAAAAAAATCCCCCATCAGCCACAAAAGGCCAACGGGGGATTTTGACGTTCAGGAATTTTTTCTTGGTTAAACCTCCACGCCATGTTACCGAGCTACGATGATTGTATTCAGCCATGCAAGTTCTGATTGCGTCAATTTCCGTTTATACGCCTTTTCCGCCCAGGTGTAATCGGAAATGAGACCTTTCTTGTACAACCGTCCAGGGCATCTCCGATGCTTCCATTGCCAATCGTCTTCGAATTTCATCGTCTCCTCATCCTCCGAGATATCGTATTTTTGCAGCTCGCTTGCCTCTATGATCTGAATCAGCTTGGCGGCATACTGCGTCACACGTCTGCAACGTTCCTCTTGGAACAAGGAATGACGACAAAAGCTGTAGCCGAACGCCGCCCATCTTCAGGTATATAGGAACCGTCCCCATTCGTCCCCAAAACGAAAACGGGACGGGCACCCCTATCATAAAAACCCTTATATACCAAGGCTTCGCAAAACATTATACCACAATGTTACTACTCCTCATAGATAAAATACAAACACGCGTTCTCATTTGGATCGGACATCATTCCTAGAAGTTTCAAATTCCTCATAAATTGAAACATGTCCCTATACAATCCGAGTGAATTATTGAGGTTCCGGGTGAATTACGTCCCCAATCCGTCCACAAATTACAGGCAAAAATCTGCCAGGAAAACTTTAGATAAGCGCTGATTCGGTTTTGAACCACATTGCAATTAAATTTATTCATTTACTCCCATTTACAATTACTGTAAAATGTTATTAGGTTGATTTGCTCGCGGCGATCGTAATTCCATTTATTACGGCAGTGTTTAGGAGAGTGACCTTAAAGTATGATGCTTAAAAAATCAATTATTGCTTTATCTTCTGCCGCAATGTTGTTTGCAAGCGTTTTGCCCATTTCTGCTTTCGCTGAATCTACAATACCTGATCAGCAAGGTGATGAACAAAGTATTTCACCGAATCAGTATCCCAAAATAACAATCACAAATGATGCCTAACTAAGGATATTTTAAAAACAGGCGATTCAATTACGAAGTACATCCAGCTAGGTCAAGACAATTTATATCACATTGATCCTATAGTAAAATCATTGTATAGTAGCGAGGTATATCAGTCTTATTCCAATGCTGTTGACAGTGTAAACCAAGCACTTCAACAAAAATTATTGAAAAAATCGAAAATGGTTTACCTGTTGCTAATGTATCCACAAAATCATCTACCTCAGGAGTGCATACAAATGTTTATGCAAACCCCTATTGGTGGGGAGTCGCGGTAACATTTAATGAACAAGAAACCCAGGATATGATTTATTATTTAAACCAGTCTGGGCAAGTATGGCAACTTGTAGCAGTTGTCGGTGCAGCTATAGCCGTTGTTGCTGCGCCTGCTGGTGCTGCTGTTTCAGCGGCTGCAGTAATTACGTCTGTTGGATCATTTATGATTGCAAATTCAATGTCACGCAATGATAGAGGAAACGGGGTAACATTGAATTTACATTGGCTTCCAATTACTTACTTTGAATCTACTCCAAACTAGAAAGTTGTTGAGGCAAAATGCTATTGGCAAATATACTTATTTATTTATTCTTGTTTTTTTACGTTGCAGTCTTTTTTATAATCACACTAATAATAAAAAAGAAAACAAATAATAACAAAAAGTATATTGGTTACTGGTATTTAATTGCAATTGTTTTGATTTTAGGCTTATGTATTTGGTTACTGATAAATGGTACTTACAAAGGCGTCATTTCGCTTATCTCAATTCTTATAGTTTTCGGTATCATTGTTGTGAAATGGATACCTCCCGGGAAAATTGATCGATAACTGTCTTTTAAGCAAAGCATCCCTCCGCTGGCGTTGATTGGCCGACGGAGGGATTTTTCTACTGAGCTATTTTTTTATCTATGGGCTCAAACCCTTTTGCACTCGACCACATATGCTCAAACTGCTCCGCAAACGTCTTTGCCGCCGTCTCATCATTGATGATGACTAGAACCTCATAATTTGTCGTGCTCCAAATCTATTCCGATTCCATTGATGCCTTTACTCGTTTCGGTTCCTTCCCTCCTTTCTGCCTCAAGATTTAGAGTTTCAATTCCTTATAGGTACGATACATACAAACGCGAAGATTTCCGCATGAAGAGAAATATTTGGTGTTTCAATTCCTTATAGGTACGATACATACAAGCTGGAGAAGGTCGGCAGGCTGCATCTGTTCGGCTGGTTTCAATTCCTTATAGGTACGATACATACACCTTTACATTTTGGACATTGGGGCTTTTCCATGCAAGTTTCAATTCCTTATAGGTACGATACATACCCTGTTGAACCATTCCAGACCAAGTGCAGTCGCATGGGTTTCAATTCCTTATAGATACGATACATACTCACGATTATGACAAGTAACTACGCGGCGAACCGAAGTTTCAATTCCTTATAGGTACGATACATACTGTCAGTCTCCAATGTTCACCCATGCGCGACGCTGGTTTCAATTCCTTATAGGTACGATACATACCGTTGCTCCGGCTTCGTTGCATCCTCTTTCGGAAAAGTTTCAATTCCTTATAGGTACGATACATACGGGCTTTATGACATTGATTTCCGATTGAAACCAGATAGGTTTCAATTCCTTATAGGTACGATACATACTGCTGCACTTCTTCTGTAGCTTCGATATTCATTTGATGTTTCAATTCCTTATAGGTACGATACATACGGCTAACAAAGCGCCAAACTAAAGCCCTTGAGTTTAGTTTCAATTCCTTATAGGTACGATACATACCTACGAAAAACCTGCATGCTTTCGCGACGGTATAGAGCTGTTTCAATTCCTTATAGGTACGATACATACTCGTGGAAACGACTCACGGCGGCAGAGGCGCGAATAAGTTTCAATTCCTTATAGGTACGATACATACGCCTTTTGCAACGCTTGTTGTAACTCTTCTTCAGTGTTTCAATTCCTTATAGGTACGATACATACTGTGGATCGATATTCATGCGCTCACCCTATGCCCCAGTTTCAATTCCTTATAGGTACGATACATACTCTGTAGTCCTTCACCACATTGCCGTTCCGGTCAAAGGTTTCAATTCCTTATAGGTACGATACATACTTATACTTACAACATCTATTTATTCTTCATCAATTAGGTTTCAATTCCTTATAGGTACGATACATACGAAGATATCCAGAACGGCCTTGAAAATATCCAAATCGGGTTTCAATTCCTTATAGGTACGATACATACCCATAAAAACCCAGCAATACAGCCATTTTTAAAAAGCCTCGTCAAAAAGTTAATTCCCATGGTTTCACGACCCATGCCGCAAATTCCTTATTAATACTGAATCTCCACAAAACTTATTTGTCGTCGATCCCCAGGCTTTTTTGCACTATTGCAGGTCGACGACAAAAATACCCGGGTATCTCTATCATAGTACCAGTTCCGCTTTTTTCCAAGTACAAAGAGAAATTTTCCTCTTAGATATGATAAAAGCCGAAGGCCCTACCGACATTTGTGCAAGGACGCTAGAACTTCAATTCCTTATAGGTATTATACAAACGAAATACATTTTGTGACGTATGATAATCAAGGTTTTTTCCTGCTAGTATCCGTTCATAATCCAGGTGAATATCGGTGAAATACGTCCTCACTCGATCCCAAAATCCACCTTGGCGCCTCTCGCTCCCAGCCTCGAATGATCCGCGGCCTACCCTGTTTCTTTGTATTTTGCCCTATAACTCAACAACAGCCCACACAAAAAATGAAAATTCCGTATAGGATATAAAATGAAGAGAAAGGAGAATTTTCTTTATGGCTGATGACATAAGCATTATTGGCTGTCCTGCGCCTCAAAACATTACTTTGATTCAACGCCTACAACCGCTTGTAGGTCGTACAGTGACCGTTTTCCAACCGGGATTTCCACAATTGACCAAAACAATAGGAAAGCTAACAAATATTACTTCGACTTCCTTTATGGTAGGATCCACAAATGTTGTTTTTAAAACATCCTTTTTTATTGATCTGAGAAATCACGTGACAATCACAAAGCCTTTTGACTTGACAGCCTCTGCGGAGGACATCGGAACCCTAAAAGGGAAACTAATCCTTGTAGGAAAAGATTTTGTTGAGTTTGTGAGGATCCCTGGGAAGGACGTGCCCACCCTATTTCCACTAAACTTGTTTACAGAAGTAATCTGCGAACGAGAGCATGAAGAATAACGAAACGGAACGGTTAAAAGGAACTTGCCTCATGGCAGTTCCTCTTTTTGTTTCCGAGTCTTTAGTACTTCTTTAAATGACGAACTCTTGAAACACCGGAAGCCGCATAGGCCCCGATTTATACCAAAGACGATAAACAAGTGCATCGAATATGATGGTTTCAATTCTTCTTAGGTAAGATACAATACAAACCTATCGGATTCATGGGAGTAGATCAAAACAACGGCGGTGTTTCAATTCCTTATAGGTACGATACAAACAGGTGAATCTGTCCGACATGGACTATCTTGATTCAGGTTTCAATTCCTTATAGGTACGTTACAAACTCCACTAGGCTGCCCTCCTCATCGAAGAATGAACGATCCTTATAGGTACGATACAAACCGAACATGATCGCTGCTGAAGCTACGAAGTCTTCCGAGTTTCAATTCCTTATAGGTACGATACAAACGCTCTTGGCAACTCATCTTTCAGGACGTACTCACATTCGGTTTCAATTCCTTATAGGTACGATACAAACTAAAGCGATTACTCACTTAATGAAAGAAGGGAAGTAGTTTCAATTCCTTATAGGTACGATACAAACGAAAAGGCGGCCGGGTTCGTCGATAGCACGGTATTCAAGTTTCAATTCCTTATAGGTACGATACAAACTTGGTAAATTATGAGTTTGCTTACATACTGGACAATAAAGTTTCAATTCCTTATAGGTACGATACAAACTGCAAACGTACTTGAAGAATTACGAGTGCTGAATCCTGGTTTCAATTCCTTATAGGTACGATACAAACCTCCTCCGCAGGTTCCTACGAATCTTGCTGCTTCTGGTTTCAATTCCTTATAGGTATGATACAAACCGCTTGCGGATAGGATCAAGGGCAATGCGAAGTTGAGGTTTCAATTCCTTATAGGTACGATACAAACACTTATTTATTGGTCAGTCTGGAAAAAATGGATTGAGTTTCAATTCCTTATAGGTACGATACAAACTTTGCTATCAAGAACTGATGTGACGTTGAGAACTTCAGTTTCAATTCCTTATAGGTACGATACAAACAGCCGAGTGCTGTCATATCTTCGTCAGCCAGTTTTTGTTTCAATTCCTTATAGGTACGATACAAACTGCGTAGCGGAATTATTACCCTTGATGAAGTTCAGGTTTCAATTCCTTATAGGTACGATACAAACGAGGATGCAACGAAGCCCGAGCAACGTTTATGGCGGTTTCAATTCCTTATAGGTACGATACAAACCCATAAAAACCCAATAGAGCCATTTTTACGAATCCACATCATAAAGTTAATTCCCATGATTTCACGACCCAGGCTGTAAATCCCTTATTAACACTGGATCCCCACAAAACATGTTTGTCGTCGATCCCCCGGCTTTTTTACGCTATTGCAGGTCGACGACAAAAATGCTCTTTGTTACCTCTATCATATTACTAGTCCCGCTTTTTTCCAAGTCCATGTGAGGAACTTTTCAACGAAGCTTTGCAACCGTATGGCGGGAAAAATTCACAAATAACAATAGAAATTCCGCCCCATGTTTCCTCCCCACTCGGCTTTCGTGAAGATCCATGTTTCGCTTGACGATGGCAAGATCGAGTACTCTCTCTATTGTAAAAATAGCCTGCACGACAAGATTGTGCAAATGCTGTTTCAATTCCTCATAGGTACGATACAAATCTTCGCCCACCGTAATACGTACCTATTACCATAGTAGAGTTTCAATTCCTCATAGGTACAATACAAACTTAAACGCGCAGGGGGTTTTTCCTACCAAAGATACATGTTTCAATTCCTCATAGGTACGATAAAAACGAACGTGCGGATCGGGCCGTCTATTCTGTGCAGCAGCCGTTTCAATTCCTCATAGGTACGATAAAAACTTGCCATTGATTCGGGCGATTCTCTGGGTCGAGATCGTGTTTCAATTCCTCATAGGCACGATAAAAACAAGCGTCCACCTACGGCTAATTAGCTCGATCTTGCCCGGTTTCAATTCCTCATAGGTACGATAAAAACTCTGGTTGGACAACAACACTTACACCAAAATTGCTAGTGTTTCAATTCCTCATAGGTACGATAAAAACGAGGAAGAACACATCTTGGGTATATGAGCTTCTATCGTTTCAATTCCTCATAGGTACGATAAAAACTTAACGCGAATTCCATGGCTGCTCAAAAACGTATTTGTTTCAATTCCTCATAGGTACGATAAAAACGTGGGAGTAGTAACAAGTCGGGATTCAATGCAGATCGAGTTTCAATTCCTCATAGGTACGATAAAAACCGCCGCACAATTCGCGCATGCTTAATCCTTCTACGGGTTTCAATTCCTCATAGGTACGATAAAAACCTTTAAGCTTCGCACGCTTCATGAAGTGCATATTATGTTTCAATTCCTCATAGGTACGATAAAAACTCCACCACCATTCATATTTTTATGCATTCCCAAAAGTAGTTTCAATTCCTCATAGGTACGATAAAAACAATTAAGCCTCCTGGATTCCTTGTGCTCGGAATTTGGTTTCAATTCCTCATAGGTACGATAAAAACGCCGGCAGCTTCTGCAGTATTTAGAGCAGGTGGCCTGCGTTTCAATTCCTCATAGGTACGATAAAAACCCACAAAAACCCAGCAGCACAGCCACTTTTCGTAATACCTCATCCACAAGTTGACCTGGCTGGCCTCACGCCTCAGGCGGCAAATCCCTTGTAAACACTGGGATTCCCCAAATCGTCCCTGTCGTCGATCCCCCGGCTTTTTTACGCTATTGCAGGTCGACGACAAAAAAAAATGTCCGGGTATCTCTATCATAGTACCAGTTCCGCTTTTTTCCAAGTCCTTAGGGGAAACTTTCCCCGCATGACTTCCCTTTATGATGTTTGCCGCCGCACGGCAGCAAACGTCCCCCCCGTTTTTTTGTCGCGAGGAACTCCTGCCGCGGCGACCACAAGTGTGCAAAGCCTACACATAAAAATAAAAACGAACGCCCCGCTCCGTGTTTTCCGCTCCGTACCGGCTTTCGTGGAGGTCCAGCACTTGCTTGACGATGGCAAGGCCGAGGCCGGTTCCGCCGGTTTTGCGGTTTCGCGACCGTTCGACCCGGTAGAAACGTTCCCATATCGTTTCCAGCTGATCTTCCGGGATAGCTTCGCCTTCGTTTTCGATCGCCATGCGGATGTGCTCGCCTTCGCTTTCGATGCGGACGGCGATCTCGCTGCCGGCTGTCGCATGGCGAATCGCGTTCATCAGCAGGTTGACCAGCACCTGCTCCATTTTGACCTGATCCGCCTGCACTTCGTGTTCGCCTACGGTGACGGTGACCACCTTAAGCTCTTTTTCATGAAGGTGGTTCGACAGCTTCTCGACGATATCTTCCACTTGTTCGCTCAGCAAAAAATGGCTCTTTTTCAGCTTGATCGTTTTCGATTCCAGTTTGGCCAGCTCCAGCATGTCTTTGATGAGTGCTTCCATCTTATCGGTTTCGCCCAAGATCACTTCAAGATACCGGTCCCGCTTCGTTTCGCTGATTCCATCCCGGATGCCCTCCACGTACCCTTTCACGATGCTGAGCGGCGTTTTTAATTCGTGGGAAACGTTGGAAATAAACTCTTTTTGCAGCTGCTCCATGCGCTGTTTTTGTTCCATATCCGCCCGCAGCTGCTCATTGGCGTCGTACAGTTCCTTTAACGTATCGTCCAATTTCTCGGACAAGCTGTTCAAGCTGTGGGACAAGCTCCCGATCTCATCGTTGTTGCGGATTGGCGATTTCACCGAAAAATCAAGCTTCGCCATACGCAACGCGATTTGGTTCAGCGAGAGCAGCGGTTTGGACACAATTTTGGTAAAGACGAGCGAGAGCAGCAGGATGAGCACGATGCCCCCGATTCCGATGTAAATGTAAAACAGACGCAGGGCATCATACGCTTCGCTGATCTGCTGCAGGGAGGCGAGCACAAAAACCAGTTCGTTTACCTTCCCATCGCGCAAAATCGGCTGAATCGCCACAACGCTGCGCGTGCCGCTGATCGTATCCGTCCATTCCTCCTGGATCGTACCCCCGTTCTGCAAAACGGCTTTCCGCTCATCCGAAAGCGGGAACCAGTCCTCCAGCGCCAGATACAAAATGCCCTGCCGCGAATTCCATTGATTGGAAGCGGGCAGCACCGCGTCCGTGATAACGCCGGAAATCTTCTCCAGGGGCTCGTTCGTGCCTAGATCTACACTCCCGATTTCCTTGAAGCCGGCTTTATGGATAATGACCGGGTAAAAAAGATCTTTTTCCACCGTATCCTCATAATATCCCTCCACCTCGATCCGATCGCCGCGCTGAAAGTTCGCCTCCAGCAGCTTCCGCAAATTGGAATTGAGCAAAAAAGAGAGGGCTATCCGAACCGGATTTCCATGATCGTCCTTGATGACGATGCGGAACAGATTGTCATGCTTCACATTGCCTTCTGGCCCGAGAATCGCAAGCTGCGCTTTATTTTGGCTGATGAACAGGGCCATTTCGCGGGAGATGCGGTCGTCGTCCCAGCGTTTTTTGGCGTAGCTGTCGGTGAATGTCTGGAGCCTTTTTTCCAGTGTGGCGGTTTTCTGATGCTGGTAAAAGGTTTCAAATAAATTAAGCTGCCCCAGCAAAACAATGGCATAAAACAACAGAAAAAAGAAAGCTGTGATGGCAAACAGCTTCATAGTAACCCCGCGTTTTATCATCGTTCCTCCTCGAATTTGTACCCGGACCGAATGACCGTGCGGATATGGCGGGCTTCGTCGCCGAGCTTGCCGCGCAGCTTTTTGATATGCGTATCGACGACGCGCAGGTCGCCAAAATAATCGAAGCCCCATATATGATCGAGAATCGTTTCGCGGGAAAGCACGATGCCTTCGTTTTTCGTCAAATACAGAAGCAGCTCGTATTCTTTGGGCGTCAGCTCGATTTCCTGCCCATCCACCTCGACGCGACGCGATCTTCTATTAATCGAAATCCGGCCAAAGCTCAGAAGATGGTCTTCTTTTCCGACAGTCCCCTCGACGCGCTTCATTAGACTGACTGCCCGGGCGACCAGCACCTTGGGGCTGAACGGTTTCGTTACGTAATCGTCTGCGCCCAGCTCAAAACCAAGCATCTTATCGTCGTCCTCGGATTTGGCGGTCAGCATAATGATCGGCACGGCCGATCGCGCGCGAATCCGTTTGCATACGGTCCAGCCGTCCAGCTCAGGCATAAGAATATCCAGAATGACGAGATCGGCATCCAGTTTTTCCAATATGTCCAGCGCCTGGAGCCCATTCTCGGCCTCATAAACGCTCCACTGCTCCCGCTTGAAATAATCGGCCACGATTTCGCGGATCAAACTTTCATCTTCGATTAGCAAAACTTTGCGATCCATGCAGCCGCAGCCTCCTTCGCGCAAAAAAAACGGTATAGAGCAAGAATAACCGATTGTTGTGTTTTTCGTGTGTTTTCAGTCAGTACTATTATACAAAAAATCGCCTGCTACAAAACACATGAAGTACACACCGCATCTCTATAATCGAATTTGTACAGATCGAAACGGAGACGCTGAAAGGATGTCGCGCATGAATATTATAGCAATTTTGCAAAAAAAAGATGTGCAGCGCTTTGCGGTATTGGCGTTGTTTTGCCTTCTTCTATTTTTTATCCGCAGCATGCTGAACCTTATTTTATTGACCTTCCTGCTGACGTTCCTGATGAACCGGCTGCATCAATTCAGCAAGTATTGGATCGACAAAGTCGTTCCCGTCAACTCCAAATTGCTGCTTGCGGTCATATACGCCGCCCTTCTGTCGGTTCTGGCTTTTGCAGGCGCCAAATTTTTTCCCGCTCTGGCCCACCAGATCACCCAATTGTTCGAACTTGTCAAACATGCGTACTACAACCCTGATAACGAAGTGGCCGGCTACGTAAAAACATGGCTGGACAGCATCGACATTCCGAGCATAGTTAAGCCAGGCTTCGATATCGTGGTGAAAATCGGAAATGTCGGATTTCAAATCTTTTTGGCTTTGATGATGAGCCTTTTTCTGCTGCTGGGCAAAGAGAACGTCATTCGCTTTACCGCGCAATTTCACACCAGCAAGCTGGGCTGGTTCGCCAAGGAGATTGAATTTTTCGGCAAAAAACTCGTGCAAACGTTCGGTAAAGTGATCGAAGCCCAACTGCTGATCGCCCTGTTCAACTGCCTGCTGACGACTTTCGCGCTATGGCTGATGGGTTTTCCGAATTTGATCGGTCTCTCGCTGCTTATTTTTGTTCTTGGGCTTATACCGGTGGCCGGCGTATTTATATCGCTCTTTCCGCTGAGCATGATTGCTTTCAGTCTGGGCGGGTTCACGTATGTGCTGTACCTGATTATCGCCGTCACGGTCATTCATGCTTTGGAAGCTTACGTGCTCAATCCCCGGCTGATGGCGTCCAAAACGCATCTTCCTGTATTTTACACCTTTCTCGTTCTGCTCTTTTCCGAACATTTTTTCGGAATTTGGGGATTGATCGTCGGCATTCCGACCTTCGTTTTTCTGCTTGATATTTTGGATGTGCAAAAATCCGGGCAGCCTGCGCTTCCAACGCCCAGCCTTCATTGAAAAGGAGTGATTTTCCATGCCGGTCCAAATGATTCCCACGCTGCTTACGATGACCGTCCTCAGCGCAGGCATGATGTCCATGCTGTTCTCGTTTCACGACAAATCTTCCGAGGCAGTGCTCAGCATTATTCTCGCGGCGGCGCTGGCCGGACTCGACGGTTACATCGTGAACAGACTGCGCCTGGCCAACGAATTCGGCAAAGAATTCCGCTCGCTCGCAGAGCTGATTTCCTTCGGCGCGGCCCCGGCTTTGACCGTTTATCTTGCCACCTTGCACAAAATGCCCGTCACCGGACTGCTGCTCGCTTCTCTCTTTATTATTTGCGGCGCGCTGCGGCTGGCCCGGTTCAACATTTCAGCTTGTGCAAGCAGCTATCATACAGGATTGCCGATCCAGGTCGCCGGCTGCATTTTAGCCGTATTCGCGCTTTGGTCTCCGCCCCTGTATCACCTTGAAATGACCGTGATTCTGGTTATCGTTCTGTGCTGCCTGATGGTCAGCCGAATCAAAATACCCGCAATCAGCCAAAAAAGTTCCTATCAGTAAAAATACGAAGCAGCCGCGGCAAATCAGCAGCCTATCCGAAGAAACGGAGCGTGAACGTCATAGACTTCCTACAAGACATGATCACACAATACGGATACATCGCCATTTTCTTCTGTTTGGCTCTGGGTATCATAGGCTTGCCGGTCCCCGACGAAATTCTGATGACCTTAGTCGGTTATCTCGCCTCCGCCGGGCTGCTTCATTTCCCAGTGTCCGTGGCGGTCAGTTTCATCGGAACCATGTCCGGCATGCTGTTCAGCTACGCCCTCGGGCGAAAATTCGGCAAACCGCTGCTATGGAAATACGGAAAGTGGATCAAACTTACGACCAAAAGGCTGGAAAAAACCGAGACCTGGTTCGAGCGCTACGGACCATGGGCTATTTGCATCGGCTACTACATTCCCGGCCTCCGCCACCTAACCTGCTACCTGGCAGGAGTAAGCGCCATGAGCATGCGAAAATACATGCTCTACGCAGGGGCAGGAGCCCTGTGCTGGTGCCTGATTTTCATCTCAATCGGCTACTTCGTCGGAGCCTCCATCGATTTTTCCAACTTTCATTCTTCGCTGCTGCGATTGTTTCGAGATACCGTGCCCGCTTCCGGGGCTGGGTAGGGATTGGGGGAAGCTATAAGGGGAGAAGTCTTTTATAGGGACGACATAAACTTGAACCGTGCCGAAGCCGCGGCGCTCATTTATCGCCTGTTTCAATTCCTCATAGGTACGATACAAACGATAGAAAAAGCCATCCAAACTACAACCCGTAGAACAGTTTCAATTCCTTATAGGTACGATACAAACTCCGCAGGGAAAAGGCGAATGGTCATGATCTTACTTGTTTCAATTCCTTATAGGTACGATACAAACGAGCGTTGTAGATTTCGTGTGGCATCCGGCCTGTGCGGTTTCAATTCCTTATAGGTACGATAGAAACAAGTCGAGCAAGCCCCTACACGTCGTGAACCGATAAGAGTTTCAATTCCTTATAGGTAGTACGGTATAAACTATCCACTATGAAAAAAATCGCACGGAACCAGACTTGTTTCAATTACTTATAAGGTACAATAAAAACCAGCACGCGCCAGTTCTACCCGGACGATTATTTCACGAGTTTCAATTCCTCATAGGTACAATAAAAACGCAAATTAGAACAATTGATAAGTCTAGACTAGGCGAGTTTCAATTCCTCATAGGTACAATAAAAACGACTCCGGTCAACAAGAACATACGCGGGCTTGCGTGGGGTTTCAATTCCTCATAGGTACAATAAAAACGAAGAAACTGCTGCGGGAGCAGGGGATCAAGATTTAGTTTCAATTCCTCATAGGTACAATAAAAACACGAGAAAAAAGTTGCTGATAGCGCAAAGGAAGTAATGTTTCAATTCCTCATAGGTACAATAAAAACTTTGAAGTTGTCGCGCCTAGCTGCTGCGAATTTTGATGGTTTCAATTCCTCATAGGTACAATAAAAACCTTGGTGTCTCAGGCGATTACTTGCTAGGCAGAACTGTTTCAATTCCTCATAGGTACAATAAAAACAGCGGCGTACAAAGTGATACACGAGGTTCAGCAGGCATTGTTTCAATTCCTCATAGGTACAATAAAAACTTGTGACGAGCAAGATTGTGCGCGGTGTTGAACCCGAGTTTCAATTCCTCATAGGTACAATAAAAACTAGAACCCTTATCCCACTTTTCAACGGTGCGAAATCTTTGTTTCAATTCCTCATAGGTACGATACAAACTGTGTAGCTGCCCAGATTATCAGCACTGGGAAGACCAGTTTCAATTCCTTATAGGTACGATACAAACTGATAGGCGTGATCAATCCTTTAGAGCACATCAAATAGTTTCAATTCCTTATAGGTACGATACAAACGCCGATGGCGTCCGTGAAGAAGCTGGATTACCCGCCAAGTTTCAATTCCTTATAGGTACGATACAAACCGGTTATTGGTTTGGAGCTATGGGTAGTTCAGCTATGTTTCAATTCCTTATAGGTACGATACAAACTTAGATTTGGAAGCTACTGGCGCTGTTTATGACTAGTTTCAATTCCTTATAGGTACGATACAAACCCGGGCGCGTCTGCCGCGGCGGAAGCGCTAAAATTTGTTTCAATTCCTTATAGGTACGATACAAACACAACGGCGAGAAGGTTGACCGGCTTTATATTTCGGGTTTCAATTTCTTATAGGTACGATACAAACTATGGTGATGGAATTCGAGATCGTAGCACGGTTCTGGTTTCAATTCCTTATAGGTACGATACAAACTAAGAAGAGGTGTCCGCGAAATGAATACAACTGAACGGTTTCAATTCCTTATAGGTACGATACAAACGATACAGTTGTACTGGTACGCAGCCAAACGTTTCAGAGTTTCAATTCCTTATAGGTACGATACAAACCCACAAAAACCCAGCGATACAGCCACTTTTTGCAACGTCTCATCACAAGGTTAATTTTACCTTACCTTACGGTATAAGCCCCAATATCCTTATAAATACTGGAATTTCACAAAACATGTTTGTCGTCGATCCCCCGGCTTTTTTTCACAATTGTAGGTCGACGACAACTTTTTGATGTTCTATCTGTTCATTCTACCATAATGTCCTTTTATTTAATTTGTTAAAATACACAGTTTTTCCGACATCAAAATTACGTCTCTTTATAGAAGATTAGCATAAAGATATCATTTTCCATATACAACGTTTGCCCATCAAGTGCCTTATCAAAAATCCATCCATGTTGTGCATGTTCATTCAGAATATTCGTAAGTTTGTTCGCGTCTAAACCACCCATAAAAGCTCCCTTTTTCTTGACTTGTATCACACGATACTCTCTCATGTTGCACCTCGGTTATAAGAATTTGTGACTGCTTAAATACGTCTATATTTATCCCCAATTAAAATCAATTGTACTATATCTATTTTTTTGATGAAACTACCAAAAACGTAAAAACCTCGATGATACCTATAGAAACAGCATGTTTCGCTATGTTTCAATTTTCATATTTCAATTCCTTAAACAAATGGTGAAATAAGAATCTCACAAGCTGGATCGGGGCTTCAATTACTCATAAGTACAATTATTAACGGCCCTTTATGGAGCAGACAATCTTTACAAGTTTCAATTCCTTATAGGTAAGATACAAACCCGCAAAACCCCAGCTATTTAGCTACTTTTTGAAATGCCTCATCAAAGCATATTTTGTCGTCGATCCCCGGGCTTTTTTGCGCTACAGTAGGTCGACGACAAAAAATGTCTCAGTTATCTATATCATACTACCAGTCCCGCTTTTTTTCCAAAACGTATGAAAGAGGGCCTCTCTCCTGATGCTCTGCCGACGCGCAGCGGTAAATCCTGTAAAAATGTCCCCAATCCGTGATTTCCGCCTGGACCCACATTCAAAGAATTATTTTTCTGGCGTTCAAATATCGTGTTTCATTTCAACTCCTCATAGGTACGATATAAACTCAACGGAAAAAAACTGTGCGCTGATTGCATCATAGGTAGTTTCAATTCCTCATAGGTACGATACAAACAATTGCCATTGTAAAATCACTCCTTTGTAATGTATTGGTTTCAATTCCTCATAGGTACGATACAAACCGCTGATCACGACCGCCAAATACGGCGGCTTGAGGGGGTTTCAATTCCTCATAGGTACGATATAAACCAGGTGACATCATAGAGAAGAACGGCGTGAAGATTCACGGTTTCAATTCCTCATAGGTACGATATAAACCGCCTGTTGCACCTACTGGATTGGATGTAACGGGTGGGTTTCAATTCCTCATAGGTACGATATAAACTCTGGAGTTGGAGAGGTGCCGCCTGTGATCCAACGTCGTTTCAATTCCTCATAGGTACGATATAAACGCGATCTTAGTTTTTCCATCACTTACAGAGGACTTGTTTCAATTCCTCATAGGTACGATATAAACGTCGCTGCTTCCGAGGCATCGAGGGCGTGATGCAATGTTTCAATTCCTCATAGGTACGATATAAACTTCCTCCAGCTTCTTGGTGACTGTTGCATCAACCTTGTTTCAATTCCTCATAGGTACGATATAAACTATCTCCTTCAATTTTTCCGCTTTCTTTGTATCAGAGTTTCAATTCCTCATAGGTACGATATAAACTGCATCATAGTTTTGCGTTTCTCATCCCACGCTCTAGTTTCAATTCCTCATAGGTACGATATAAACTGGGCCTTTTGCAACGCTTGTTGTAACTCTTCTTCAGTGTTTCAATTCCTCATAGGTACGATATAAACGTAAACCAAACAGATTTGAGAAATGGATTGCAAGCGGGTTTCAATTCCTCATAGGTACGATATAAACGTTTATCATCTCAGGACCGGCAGAGTTGCTCTCGATAAGTTTCAATTCCTCATAGGTACGATATAAACGCAGCAGCACGAGCACGCCTCGTATGAAAAACCGAGTTTCAATTCCTCATAGGTACGATATAAACGAAGAGAACGAGAAGCAGGCAAAGGAAATAGAACGACGTTTCAATTCCTCATAGGTACGATATAAACACGTAACTCATAGGCCGGAGGCCACCGTTTCGGCCGAAGTTTCAATTCCTCATAGGTACGATATAAACACGGTTTTATCCTTCTTGTTAAACACGTACTGGACATCGTTTCAATTCCTCATAGGTACGATATAAACTACATGGGAGGGAAAGAAAGTGGCAATTGAAGCACAGTTTCAATTCCTCATAGGTACGATATAAACGCGGAATACTCAAGGTACAAGGAAATAGGCTGTTATTGTTTCAATTCCTCATAGGTACGATATAAACCATAAGCTCATCCGTCCACACGGTTATGCTTCTGTGGTTTCAATTCCTCATAGGTACGATATAAACCCCGCAGCCTTCGCTTCTAGACGAGTAGTATACATGGTTTCAATTCCTCATAGGTACGATATAAACTCCGAACTTGGTAAGATGAAGCTCGAAAAAATCGGGTTTCAATTCCTCATAGGTACGATATAAACTTGGTGAATCCATCGACGCTCGCCGGCCAGTTGATCATGTTTCAATTCCTCATAGGTACGATATAAACCTGCCGCGTCCACGTCGGAACGGCTTTTGAAATCCGTGTTTCAATTCCTCATAGGTACGATATAAACGCATCCCCTCGCAGCAGACCATCAATTTTGAACTCCACAGTTTCAATTCCTCATAGGTACGATATAAACTATTTATGATATTGATGGCTTATGGAGCCGCGACATAGTTTCAATTCCTCATAGGTACGATATAAACCCGCAAAAACCCAGCAAAATAGCCACTTTTTGCAATGTCTTGCCACAAGGTTAAATTACCTAATCTTACGACCCGAGCCCCAAAACCTTTATAAACACTGGAGTTTCGCAAAACGTGTTTGTCGTCGATCCCCCGGCTTTTTTACGCTATCCAGGGTCGACGACAAAATGACTCTCGCTTCTCTATATAATATTACTAATCCCGCCTTTTTCCAAACCTATGATTTCGCGGTCTGAATACTTCTGCGTTCGCCATGTGTAAAGGATGACGGAGTCTTCCGTTTCATCAATGAGCTTTTCCATCTCGGCTTTTAACTTTTTCAAGTTGACATCGGAAATTTCTCCTTCCAATACGGAATTCTGCACCCAGTTCAAATATTTCCGGCATGTTTTCAAAGCTTTGGCGACACGCTTTTCACCAACATCGTATACGATGATAACGAACAAATCGGGCCCCCTCCTTTACCATAGCGCTTCGAACGGCTCATAGTCTTGTTCTCCCATCAGATGTTTTTGCAATTTGTACAGTTCCATGCGCATTAAGCGGCGGTAACTGACTTCTTTATTGAGAGCACGATGTTTGATCGTCGTTTTCAATTTTTCATCCCATGCTTCGATAAAAATTTTGCGGCCTTTTTCCGTTAACAATATCCCTCCCGTATCCTTTTCAAAATGAGCTTTGGTCAACTGCTTCTTGCCGATAAGCGAAAAAATCAAGCGATCGACCAGTACAGGTTTAAAAATTTCAGCTACATCCAGATTCAAAGTAAACCGGCGAAAATTCGTTGTGTGCAAATACCCGATCCTGGGGTCTAGATGTGTCCGATACGTTTCGCTCAAAACCTGCGTATACAAAATGGAATTTCCAAAGCTGATCAACGCATTCAACTCGTTTTTAGGCGGCCTCTTGCTCCGTTGGTTGAATTTGAAGTCTGGGTTGTCCAAAATCAGATCGAAGCTCTTGTAGTAACTCTCACGAATATTGCCTTCGTAAGCCATCAATTCCGGTATCGTCGTCGCCTGCACGGAACCAGCCACAAGCGCTTCTATCGTATCGATCATCCCCTGTACATCCTTGCCCCGGCCGCGATAATATTTCAAGACACGCAAAATATTCGAAGCAGCGCCTTTCACGAACTGGTAAGCAATGGCATATCTTTTGGCGTCGTCCATGTAGTGCTCGGACTGTTTCAGAATCATGTAACCCGAATTCAAATGCTCCCGCGGGTAGAAACTGCCCGAATAGTATCCGTAATGATTGAAAAAGTGTAGCGTGATCTCCTTCTGAGCGCAAAATTCCAGGAGCGATTTATTCAAATCCATTTCGCCAAAAATCATCAGTTCCTGCGTATCTTCCACCGGAATAAATTTCCGGCCTTCATCATTTTCGAAAAAGAGCGTATTATCTTTGCGTTTCAGCTCTCCCGACTGAAAAATATAAATAGTTTTCTTCAATGGTCGAATCCCCCTTTCTCAGAACGAACCTCCATCACTACGCCCAGCAAAATTCCTGATAAGCGCATTTTCGGCAAAATTTGATTTTTTCGGCTGCAGGCGGTCTATCTTGATCCATAATTTTTCGAATATGTACAAGCGCTTTACGAATTTCAGCTTCCGCCGATTCGTCCAGTTCAACGGCCTCTCTCCGTTTTTCTTCCGGAAAACGCAGTTCGCCAACTGCATCAACACCTGCAAGCTTAAGATTGAATAAATAGAACAGCACCTGCATCTTGGCGCTTGTCAAATAGGAGGACGTTTTCTTCACTTCCGCGACAACGAGCTCCCCTTGCTTTTTGGACAAAGTATCCATTTTGATGGAATCCCATGCAATCTCTTTTTTATCCCGAGCGTATGCGTGCTCATGCAGATAACGCCCCCATTCCATGTTCTCATCCTGCTGGTCGGCCACAATCTGCCGCGACATCAACCACACTTCCCGGCGACAAATGTAGTAATACCAGATAAGAGTGCCGGTAATGCCTTGGATGAGTTGTTCGTCGGAAGCAGTTTCGGACATTGGATCACATCCCTTAGAAGATCATTGTGACATCCTCATTGCGATAACCCGTAACAGGATGGTAATATTCTTTCATTTGCGATTTCCCTACAAACAAAATTCCCTCAACCTCGGGCGGTGGATTTTTCATATGACGAGGCAAAGGAATAACATACTTGTAAAAGGTAGAGCGAATGCCCAAAAATTCGTTTCTGCGAACGATGGGATCGCGAATGGCATTGATCCTTACAAACTCTCCCCAAATCCTGGTAGATTCACCGTCATCGTATTCAAAAAACACGTCGAATCTGGGTTGATCCTCTTCAATTAATCGAAAATGCTCAATAGGAATACTTTCATCGCTCGGCTGACCCGTATACTCCAGATTCATAATCGCTTTCACATGTCTCAGCGATTCGCCGGAATCGACTTTATTTTTCACCATACAGTAGTAATCCGTAATAACGGCCCAAAAATCCTCTTCACTAAGAACCGGTTTCTCAGTAAGTAATTGCTCTGTGATGTGCAACCTTGGATCACCTCTTTTAACGTTGCCACCATATACCAATGGCGCATAAGGACGATTGGAATTATTTACAAGACGCATCACGAAGACTTGGCCCGCATGAAGACCGTTACGATTACAGCGTCCGGCAGATTGATTAATCGAATCCATTGGAGCCCAGTCCCGGTAAACCACATCAAAATCAATATCTACGCCTGCTTCCACCATTTGCGTGCTGACGACAATCCGATACTTTTTCTTGCGGATATCGTCAATTCTTTTCAACCGCTCAAACGGCAAAATATGAGTGGAAAGATACGTGATCTCGTGCTCCTCAACAAACTCCAGAAGCTCGTTGTACAGATGTTGGGCACAATTTATGGTATTGACAATGAACAAGTAACTACGATCCGGCTGTAAGTCCAACTGACCCGCAAAAGCTTCGATTGTCATGGGTCGGTCCAGCATGGAGGTCAGGGTCACACGATTTAGATTCGTAAAATAGCGTTTGGGATCGCAAAGATAACGAACATCCTGGGATTCGAAAATCTCCGGGTTGGTCGCCGTTAAAAATACGAATCTGCAGTCCAGCTTCTCAGCCAATGATTTAAATAAGTCTCTGAGCAAAGTCCAGTATTTGGCTGGAATATGTTGAAATTCATCAATGAGCACGATCGAATGAGCTAGCCTGTGAAACTTGCGCAGGGCACCGTTTTTATGCGAGATCAGGGTGTGGAACAGTTGAATGAACGTAGTCACAATTACTTCCGAATTCCAGCCTTCTATGAGCAATTTAGCTGCTGAAACGTCGAAATTCCATTCCTGATCCTCCGCAGCCTTCGTGTTCTTCTCGTAGAGCACTTCGGAGAGATGATGATGTTTGAGCAAAATGGAGGAATCCAGAATAAGCCCGGACTGTTGTAGGACTTTTTCAAATTCCCTGAAATTTTGATCAATAATCGATAAAAAGGGAAGCGAGTAAATAATTCTCGGCAGTATTTTGCCGGAAGATTCCGTATATATGCGGTCTCTCAGTTTGAGCGCGAACATGAAGGAATGTAACGTCTTTCCAAGTCCTGTGGGGAGCGTAAGCATATAAATGCGGTCTTGCAAATCCACTTTGCAACTCAGTACTTCCTGAGATGCTTGATCACGCAAGTCGTTCATGGATGATGGCGAACGATCGAGCGAAGCCAAATAGCGCTCCACTCCATCGACCGGAAGCAGGTGGCGCTGTAAGAACAATTCAGGCTTATTAATGCCCACTTGGCTTTTATCTGAGTCGATCAACAACGAAAAAAGCGTTTGCGCAGTCAAAAACGCTTCAAAGTTGGCAGGTAACAGCTGTTCACACGTCAAACGCCGGCGCTTATCCTGAAATTTCCGAGGCAGATCACGTATCCATTCCTTTACCAGTTTGCCAGATAATCTGAAATCTTCGCCCAGTAATTCCTGCTTATTCAAATCGCGGAACAATTGTATAATAGCTGCTTCAAGCTGACCCCAGTTTATGGAATCCGCTTGGGCGCTAATTTGCTGCAGTTCGTCATCGTCTTTTTCATATTCGCTGTATAGGTTGACAAGATCGCCATGATGCCTGCGAATGCTAACAAAAACAAGGGAAGCGTACCATTCATTCGCTTGTCCTATTCGCTGCAAGTAGTGCTCAGTCACATAAAAAGCGCACACTGCGGACAACATGGAATGCCGATACAACGGCTTGCCTCTGAGCTTTCTTTTTTCGGCATCGCTTGCCCTTATATAATGCTGAAAATAAGTTGTTGTTTTGGCTAGATCATGAAATCCCGCCGCTATAGCGCTGAGCCCTGCTAACAAATCGGGAGGAATTAAGTTGGCGCTTATTCCTCCCGCGAAGGTGTGACATAAATTCATGACACCGGAAATATGGTCCTCCCAAGCTTGATCCGGGTGGGATAACCATTCGTTTTCAACCATGGTCTTCCAGTCCTCTCGCTGCTCTTTTTAGTTGCAAAACACAATCTGTTCTCCCGTTTCCGCTAGCAGCACGTGTTCCCGGACGACAACTGAAATCGGCTTGCCGGAAGCATCAAACAACAAATTTTCATACTGACTTACCTCCCTGTTGACGTTCATATGAATAGGTTGTTTTTCTTTCAAAATTTGCAATCCGGCTTCTATACTGATTTGTTGATTATGTATGAGAGACACAGGAAGCACAGTATGGGTTGTAATCTTCTCCGGTTCACGCTTAAAAATCCCCCGCTGCATACGATGATAGGAAAAATCCGCCAGAAGTTCACTAAGTCCCAAGCAAATCGTGTACACACTCTGATGCTCGCGAACCATATCAACGAGTTGTCCAAATAAGCTCGCGGATTCCATCTGAACATAGATACGAAAAGAAGCCGCTTTTAAAAATTCCGTACGAATTTGTGTCCTTACTCCATTTACTCCTGCTTTGGGCGCCCAAAAATGATTTTTCGTATTTATATGGTTAATGCCTATGTGGACTTTTTTTACCGGATTTAACACTTGAATGGCAAGTCGGGTCGTCGTGTTGTTGATGACTGATAAATAGTGGTTGTCCTCTTTGGACAATCCAAGTATAGCTCCCAGCATCCCGTATACAGCCGTAGGCGGAATTGTAGAGAAGGTTAATGGTGAGGATGTCGTATAAAATTTTCTGAAGTGTCCGTAATCCCCATACACATCAAACGATAAAATGTCCATGAAATAGCCTCCCTACAGGCTCAAAGGCTCAACGGTAATTCCTCTTTTTTGTAATTCTTCAACCGGATTATGTACAAATTGCACACGATCATCTATAGCAAATGAGATTTTAGCTATGTGCTCCTTATATTTGCCTACTCTGTCCAACCAGCTTGTGAAATCCAGCTTGTACTCTTCCACATCGCGGATTTCTTCATCCAGCTTTCCCTCGTCAGCGAGCAACTTGATTCCCTTATCCAACTCGCCGATATGGAAATGCTGCTTAGCATATTCCACCTTGAACAGCACTCGGGGCATTTGCCCTATCTTGGATCGGGAATGGAGGCTCTTGGTTCCGTTCCACAACCCTCGAAGCAGCAATTGAACATCCTCTTCCTGAAGGTTCGTTTCCTTAGCGCAATTCTCATTAATGATGCCATACACGTTCAGAAGCGAATAAGCCACAACGTATTCTTCCCTGAACGTCTTTTGCAAGCTTCCTTCTTTGGATGCGAATGCTCCTGTACCCTTTAAATACTCAAGCTTCGCCCGATGTAGCGAAGAGGCCATTTTAAACTGCACAGGGCCTGTTAACGTAATGGAATCCCCTTCCAGCGGAATCGTTGCGCCGAATAAACGAACATCAATGCAATCTTTGAGCACATTGCGCTGAATAATCGCCTTATCACTTAATTCGCTGGAATCCTTGCTTTTTTTGTCCTTCTTGGCAGTCTTGGCGAGCTTAACCCCATTTTCATCAACAAGAAAATCCAATGCGCGCGTTTTGCCATCCTGAATATTTCCCTCCTCATTGGCAATTTCCCGAACAAAGATCTCTTTGCCCTCCACTTGATTCAAATAGTCCCGAATGGTCCGTTTGATGCGAACATCAGTAACCAAATTGCGTCCGGATTCTTCATCGAATCTCGGTTTATTTTCATCGACGGGATCCCCGTTCGGGTTAATCCAACTGGCATCGTACAGAAAAACAATTTCAGACCGGTTGTTGAGCATGAGTAAGCTCCTCCTTTTTCCTGTAAATAATGTCTTCAAATTCTTTAGAAAGCGCCATACCTGAAACAAAGTAAAAGTTCATTTCATCAATGCTCATTTTCCAGTGCCCCGATTTTTGAAGCAATCGTACGGAAATGCTTTCAGCAAGTTCCTTCATGCGAGGACTGTAGCTGTCATAGGCATTCAGCTTTTCAATTATTTTGGGTAAAAGTCCAAGCAACTCAGTTTGATTCATTTTAAATCCGCGAAGCTGCTTAATGAACGGTGCCGCTTTCCTTTGTACGCTTCGATTATTTGGATTAATTCGATCATTTTGCATGTCCAACAACTTCTGGGTCAATCCACCCAACAGGAAAATGCCTTGTTTAACATTTGAATCCAAGCCTCCATATTTCCCCACTAAGTCCGCATAGTGATCTTCAACCATGACAGCCTCCCTCATCGGCTTGAATAAGCCAAGTTGTTTAAAAAAATGCAAATTCATCAATGCATCACGCACTGTATAGGAAAACGTGAGCCCTTCCTCGTACATGACACTGCGAATTTTTTTCATAAAAAAAGGAAAGAAAAAGCGAATATCAATTTCGCGCCGCATAAAACAATGGCTGACGATCTCAAGAAAATATTTATCCAGATCATAATTCCGCTTGCCTTCATCGGATTTCGAAAAAAAACTGCGAATTTTAGCAAAACTGTAAAAGCTCTTATCCGACAACGAAAATAATCGCTCTACCTCTTGCTTTGCATCAAACAGCGCTTTTAGACGAAACGTTGATACATCTTCCAAATGCAGCAAGATTCGTTCGGCGCTGCTGCCTGGGGGAGAAAACAGAAACAGCAAGTCGAATTGCAGCTGATTGGTTTCATCGGCTAATAGCTCCAGAATCTCATTTTCATCATTCGTCAGCCGTTTACTAATCTCTTTATCTGCAATAGAAATCGAATGATGCCACTTCTCGATTATTTTCGCGATATAGGTGTTGCTTTCCCCGGCAAAGAGAAATTTGGGAATCAGCAAGTAACTAAGCCCATAAAAGCTGAAACGCATACGCTTCTCCAAATAGTGCTTACCTTCTTCAATCGAGCTTTTGCAGTTCAGGCATACCGGATAGTTGCGCCAAGCCAGATCTTCTCTAAATTTACCGCTTATAAATCCCGGCTTGTCCAGGGTATAAAACTTAAAGACATTTAGATTGCCGATCACAGACACACCCTGTGCGCCACATACAGAGCATGTTTTGCCAGTAGCCGATACTTGCAGATCCTTTTCATTCACTAAAGAAATAAGGGTATTTTTGAAGTGGGCGATCTCCCCTATTTGTTGATGGTCTACAGTTAGCGTCAGGCCAAATCCTGTTTTGGAACTGATCTGAATCTTTGCCGCCTGCTGTAAAATTTGTTCACTGGCATTCTCCAGTTCAGTCCGAATACCTTGAAAAAAGGCATAGGATTCGGGAGATATTTTGCCTTCCAAGCTTTCAATCCACTTGAACCACGCGACAACACGCCCTCGCCATGTTTTTTCCAATTCTGTGATCAAGCATGTTGGGGTGTAATTGGCTCCTTGGGCTGCCCGTCTCCGGTACAAATAAGCCTCATAGCCTTGTGATCGGGTATCTTCCAAATCAACCCTTTTAAATTGAAAGCGGTTTGGCTGAGAATCTTCAGATTCCAGTTCAATAATCAGCATCTGCGGGTAATTCCCGCCCGAATTCGGGTCTTGTGCCAATAAAAGAGCCGGATCGACTCCATTGGAACCTTTTGCCAACAGTTCAGCGCCAATGGTCTGAATTGCTGTAATCATATGGCCAATCACCTGCCTTCTCGTCAAAGTTCACCTATTTTACACAACCTCCACACAACCGTATCCCATCGAATTCTTTGATCCGAGTCCGGTATCATAGGCCCATTGCAGCAATGTAGGATGACCCTCCAATTTATACGTCCCCATCCAGCCCTCGATAACCGTGTCGCGAAAATATGATATCGTCTTATCTTTTTCCGTAACATGAGCTGCCTGAATCGAGAAAGGAGATTCATTGATCTCCTCATTCATGCCATGGTATGAAAAATACTTTCTTTTCAAATTGTCTCCCACCATTTTTGAAAAAAGCGATTCCGTCGGTTTGTAATAATGCGTATGCTTCAAACCATTCGGATGCGTTAACGTACTGTATGTGACGAGAGGGCTGAGCATGCGAATGTGAAGTTGATTTCCAATCCTCGGCTCTGGCAAAATATTGGCGGATTCAAAACGGATCTCCTGTCCTGCAAGTTGAAGCGATTCCGTCTGAATAATAGTCCTGATTAAATCGTGCAAAAACTGTTCTACCGGCGAACACACGACAAAAGAAAAAGGAGAGGCAAAAGCAATCTTCTTGGTCTCTTTGTGAATACGAAAAGCGCCTTGTATTCTCGAAAAACAGAATTGCTTATAGACTCTCCCTTGATGAGCATAGCCTTCATCATGGATGAACTGTTGGAATTCACGATCCGAAATGTGCCGATACAGCAAACCCATAATCGCGCTCTGATAATGAAAGTTCAACTGTAAGTGACAGTCGGAAGTAAATGTTAAAGTGACTCGCATGGCACCACCCTTAAGTCTCAGGTCTTTATAACCTCATTATTATACAAATAGTTCTATAGAACCTTATTTTTTCCTTCTTCCACTTCTAAAATAATATAATCTTTGTAATTATTCAACATTTTTTTCAAATAAGAGCTTTTCTCGATTTGTTCAAAAAATGTTTTTTCCATTTAGAGAAAGATGTATAATTTTAATGTACAAAGTTGTCGTCGACCATGAGTAGCGTAAAAAAGCCCGGGGATCGACGACAGATGCTCCGAATACAAACTTAATGTTTTCAAGGAATTAAGTAATTCAAATTAAAGTGACGAAGTTCAATCTTGGCTAAGATACAATCCAGCAATGCTGATTCCACTGGGGTTTTATGGGTTTTTATCGTACCTATGAGGAATTGAAACTTCTCTTCGGAAATATCATCATGGTGAGCAACACAAAGTTTTTATCGTACCTATGAGGAATTGAAACTCAAGAAAATTATAGGCTTGTTGGGCGGAAGGAGCGAGTTTTTATCGTACCTATGAGGAATTGAAACTTACGCACTTGAAGGGCTTTTCTATTTCTTTTATCAGTTTTTATCGTACCTATGAGGAATTGAAACTTTCTAAATATCCTGAACGAGAACTTCGTTGGCTCTTAGTTTTTATCGTACCTATGAGGAATTGAAACAAACAATTTCGAGCTGGCCACGGTTTTGTCTGTACTGTTTTTATCGTACCTATGAGGAATTGAAACACGTTTTCGGGACGGATGGAACAAAAAATTCACCGAGTTTTTATCGTACCTATGAGGAATTGAAACGCTACAGACATTTTGCGCGTTGAAGTGGAAGTGAAGGTTTTTATCGTACCTATGAGGAATTGAAACTTGCTCTTCCCGCCCTTTGCCCAAGCCTCTATTTTGGAGTTTTTATCGTACCTACGAGGAATTGGAACCGGTCACGACTAATGCTAATTACCCGCAAAATGGTGAGTTTTTATCGTACCTATGAGGAATTGAAACCCTTCTTTCACTTGGAATCCGATGGCATTTGTCGGCGTTTTTATCGTACCTATGAGGAATTGAATCTTCGGCATATCGAGATCCAGAGAACATATGGATCGCCATATCGAGCAGCTACGTTTTCTCCTTCACATCCCGGAATCCACCGAAGTGCGGCCCGTTTCACCGGCTGTCCGAATGACTTCCCGGCACTCCGCCACCGTATCAACCAGCAACTTTTACGCGAACACATCGCAGCCCAATTTCATCGTCGTTATGCTATCGTTTCCGAAAATTCAAGCCAACAAAAAAAGAAGCTGCCGCAGCAGCCCCCTCCCATCTCCTCACCCCTTGATTCCCGTAGTCGCAATGCCTTCGATAAAATACCGCTGTCCGAGCAGGTACACGATAATCGCCGGCATGACCATGATCGCGGTTCCTGCCATGAGTAGGTTCATAGGCGTATTGTTCGCTCCCCGCAGGGTGGATAAGCCCAGAGACACCGTGTATTTGTTGGAATCGTTCAAATAGACGAGCTGTCCCAAAAAGTCGTTCCATACGCCGACGAAAGTGAACAGCAGGACAACGACGATAGCGGGCTTGATCAGCGGAAGAATGATTTTCGAGTAGATGGTAAAATACCCCGCTCCGTCAATGACCGCGGATTCGTCCAGTTCCTTCGGAATCGTCATCAAAAACTGCCGGAGCAAAAATATGTTGAAAGCGCCACCGCCGAAAAACGCGGGTATGATCAGGGGCCAATACGAATTGGTCAGCTGCAGCTTGGACCAGCCGATGTAGGTCGGCACCAGCGTAACGATGTTGGGCAGCAAAATCGTCATGACGATGAGGCCGAACCAGAAGTTTTTGAGCGGGAATTCCAGTCTGGCAAAGCCGAAAGCCGCAATGCTGCTGGTCAAGCCGACCCCGATGAGAACGGGCACGATGATGATCAGCGTATTTAAAAAATATTGGCCGAAATTAATCCGGTCCATCACCTCGGAATAGTTTTCAATGCGGAATGCATGCGGAACCCAAATCGGCGGAAATTCCAAAATTTCCTGCAAATTCAATAACGAAGAGCGAAGAATCCAGTACATCGGGAAAAAGACGATCAACGACAGCAGGCCCAGAATGAAGTAAGTGACGATTTTTCCTCGCAAGCGGTAAGTCATTATTTTTTACCTCCTTCGTAGTGCACCCAACCGGACGAGGTTCTGAAGAGCAGGTACGTGAAGAAGGCGACAATGACGAACAGCACCCAGGCCAAGGCGCACGCATAGCCCATATTTTGGCGTTGAAACGCCTCACGGTAAATATAGAACGCATAGAACAGCGTCGTATTTTCCGGTCCGCCCTGCGTCATCGAGTACGCCTGGGTGAACGCCGTGATCGAATTCACGAAACCGAGAATCACATTATAGAAAATAATGGGCGACATGAGCGGAATTGTGACCGATTTGAGCTTGTGCCACCAGCCCCCACCATCGATTTCCACAGCCTCGAGCAAGTGCGAAGGAACATCCTGCAATCCGGCGAGAAAGATGACGATGACGTTCCCGGAACCCCACACTGCAATAATAATCATCGAAAGAACGGATGTATCCGGGCTGTTCACCCACATCTGTTTCTCAATGCCGGCAAAACTCAAAATATGATTGATAATCCCGAAATCCGGATTGTACAACCACAGCCAAATAATGCTGCTGGCCAAAACCGGAATAATCGAAGGCAAATAGAAAATAGCCCGAAAAGCAGCTCTTCCCCGTATATTCTGGTTCAAAAACAGAGCGATGATGAAGCAAAAAACGATCGACGCAATGACGGAACCGATAGAATAGTAGGCTGTCGCTTTGAGCGAGTCGTAGAAAAACAAATCTTCTGTGAAAATGTTGCGGTAATTGGCCAAGCCGACCCATTCCTTCGGCTTCAAGATCGTCCAGTCGGTAAAGCTTAAATACAAGCTGTACAGCAGCGGTCCTAACGTAAAAATCAGCAGCCCAAGTATGGCGGGCAGTATGCAAACATAACCGATAAGCGCCTGCTGCCGCTTAAGACTCCAGAAACTGGATGACTTCACTGTAGACATTCCGGGTACCTCCTCTTTCTCCCCCGCAACTGTAAAGCCTGACGATTGCGGGCCGTCAACGTAATCGCTTACAGAGGCAATCGGGCTGCCGCTGCCTCTGTAGGCGCTTTTTTATATAACCAGCTCCGGCTGCGATCAGTTCGCTTTGCCGCTTTCGAAGATCGGCTTGATTTTCGGCATCATTTCAGCGATCGCGTCCTTCGCCGATTTGGTGCCCAGCCATACCGGATCAAGCCCCGGATTCAGCACATCGCTGATGCGGCTGTACGTCGGCAGGAAGAACCATGGCGTCGGATAAGTCGCCTTGAGCGCGTAGTCGATAACCGCTGTTTTGTACTCCGGCGGATGAACCGGCGACTGCGTCCAGCGCTTGATTTTGTCCGGGTCGGTATACCAGCTCATCTCCGTCGGCATCCATACGCCGCTGTCGATGTTCGCCAAGTTTTTCTCCGTATCCATCAGCCATTTGTACAGCTCGATCGCTTCTTTCGCATGCTTCGTGTTTTTGTAGATGACGATCGGCGTTCCGGTATTGGTCGTCGCCGGCTTTTTAAAGATCGGAAGCACGCCGACGCCGTTTTTCAAGCCGTTTTTCAGCTGCGGATTGATGTTGACCAGCTCCCATTGGCCGGACGTGACCATGGCTACTTTTTTGGACAGCAGCAGTTGGCCTACGTCGCCGGGAAGCCCGGAAGATTGGGCCGCTGTCGGGGAGACGTGCTCCACGTTGGACAGATCGGCGATTTTTTGTATAGCCTCGATCGTTTCCGGCTTGTCGAGCAGCAGTTCCTTGCCGTCCTGGCTCACTTCGCCGCCGCCGTTGCTGATGGCGAACGGTGTCCAGAAAAAGTCCGCGCTTTTGCTGATGTTGATGCCGTATTGAACGATGTTTTTCGGGTCAAATCCCGCTTCGCCCGGATGCTTCCCGTTTTTGTCCTTCGTCAATTTTTTCGCGACGTCGAGCATTTGATCCCAGGTCCACGCCTTCTCTGTCTCTGCCGGAGGATAAGGGATTTTGGCCTCATCGAACATATCTTTGTTATAGTGCAAAATAATAACTTCGTTAGCTACGCTGTAGCCAAGCAGCTTGCCGTCGGGCGATACGAATTTGTTGCTTTCGATCTTCGGCGTAACCGACCCGTCCTTGTAGTACGGGGACAAATCCATCAAAATGCCGGACTCGGCATATTTCAGCGCCTGCGCTTCCAACATCGTGCTGACGTCGGGAAGCGTATTCGAAGCAGCCATGGCGCTTAATTTGGCGCCAAATTCGCTCAGCGCCACGTTCTGGTAGTCGACTTTGATGTTTGGATGCGCTTTCTCGAATGCGTCCAGGCTGACCCGCGTTGATTTGGCCTCCTCGTTGTTGGCCCAGTCCGTAAAGCGGATGGTGACTTTGTCCCCGCCGCTGTCGGGCGCTTTCGTCTGCGCTCCTGCGGACGGCGCCGCCGACGCCCCCGTTCCTGAAGCCGACGGCGTATTCGTCGTCGAGCTGCAGCCGGCGGCGACGGAAGCCGCCAATAAGGTTACGGTTCCCGCTTTCATGAATCCTTTGAATTTCACATGAACCCCTCCATTATTAGTTTCCATGAATATACTTAACCTTTTCAGGTTGAAGCCACAATCCCTCTTCTCCGGCAGGATTCCGGACTTATTGCTCGCGGACCCACACGGCCATCTCCCCCCGCCCCCGGTTCGCCCAGGCAAAATAAGGGATGAACGCTGCGGTGACAGACTGCTTTTGAAAATTTACGTCGTATCCATACAACGATCCGCCCCAATTTTCAGCTTGCACTCTGTATGCGGGCACTTGAATCGTTTGAACGCCGCCAAGCAAATTCCGGTCAAAATGCACCTCTTCACCGGAGCCGCTGTTCAGCACAATCTGGTGCAAATTCGCTCCGTTATCGGCTTCTTCCAGGCAGTAGACCATCGGACCGCGCTGCAGAGCCGTTTTGCCCATCGTATCCCGAATGAGCGGATGGCCTTTCACCCGGCTGACGGACATCGGCAGGCTTAGCTCCAACACATCGTCCGGGCGCCACTCCCGGCTTATGTGCAAATATCCGTCCGCGAGCCGGCCGCCCGTTTGAATCTCCTCCCCGTTGATTCGAAGCTTCGCTTCTTTGCACCAACGAGGCACCCTGCAGGCCAGGTCAAAATGAACCGGCCGTTCCGTCCGGATGTCAAACCGGATCTCTCCGTCCCAAGGAAACTTGGACGTTTGCGTCAAGCGGACCGGTTGACCGTCGATTTCGGTTTCCGCTTCGCTACCTATATAAAGATGCGTATAAATCGTCTTGTCTTTGGCCGAGTAAATGTAGCGCCCCAGCGAAGCGAGCAATCTCGCGATATTCGGCGGGCAGCAAGCGCATCCGAACCAGCCCTGGCGCTCCGGTTTTACATGGTGCATGTTGTGGTTCTTGTCACAAGCGTCAGGCCACACTTCAAGCGGATTGACGTAGAAAAAATGCCTCCCGTCGCGGGACATGCCGCCGAGAACCGTATTGTACAAAGCCAGCTCCATCACATCGGCGTATTCGCTTTTCGGTTCGATCGCAAGCATTCTTTGCGCGAAAAAAATGAGTCCGATCGAGGCGCATGTTTCCGCATAAGCCGTATCGCCGGGCAAGTCGTAGTCGAGCGTAAAAGACTCCCCGTGCGCCATGGAGCCGATCCCTCCCGTAACGTACATGCGCTTCGTTACGATGTTGTTCCAAAGAGTGAGGCATGCCTGCAGCAGCTCCCGGTCCCCGGTTTCCGCCGCCACGTCCGCCATCCCGGCGCATAAATACGCGACGCGGACAGCGTGGCCTTCCGCCGTTGTTTGCTGCCTGACCGGCAGATGGGCCTGGCTGTAAGACAGATCGTGCGCCATATCCAGCTGCGGAAAATGCACCTGGCCGCCCCGGCGCTCGAACTCCCACGCGTAGAAGCCGGGCTCCCGGCCCCGCTCATCCAAAAAATATTTGCTGAGCGTCAAATATTTCTCATTCCCTGTCACGCGATACAGCTTGACAAGCGCCAGCTCGATTTCTTCATGGCCGTCATAGCCATGGATCTGATCTTCCCCCGGACCGAACGCTTCATCGATGTAGTCGGCCAGCCGGCAGGCGACGTCCAAAATTTTTCGTTTCCCTGTCGCCTGATAATAAGCGACCGCCGCCTCGATCATGTGCCCTGCACAGTACAGCTCGTGGCATTCCGCCAGGTTCGTCCACCTGCCGTCAGGCTCTTTCAACGTAAAGTAGGTGTTCAAGTACCCGTCCTTCTGCTGGGCGCTGGCGATCAGATCGATCACTTCATCCGCCAAGCGCTCCAATTCCGGGTCCTTTCCGGTTTCCAGCAAGTAGCTGACGGCTTCCAGCCATTTGGCTACGTCGCTGTCCTGAAAAACCATGCCATAGTACTCCCCATGCTCAAGTCCGGCGGCTATTTTGAAATTCTGAATCGCATGGCTGGGCTCCGCCCCCTCCACCCGGTCATTCAACGCTTCCCACTGATAAGGGACGACAACTTCCCGAACCAATCGAATATATTCGGACCAAAATGCGTCCGCAATCTGCACGTTAATCATTTTATAAATACCACCTTTTAAGTAAGCGCTTTTATTATCATGATACATGTAGTAACATAGTATTTATATATCCTTTTACAACTATATTTTTAAATATTTCAACCTTTTGGAGGTATGCTATGAGCTCACCGATTCTTCATTTCATCTCACCGCCGGTCCCCTATTTCATCGATTGCGGCAGAGCTTCTTACCATAAGGGAGAGTACCATATAAGCAGAAAACAAATCGGAGTGTTCGACTTGATCGTGGTCACCAAAGGCACTTTGCATCTGGGAGAAAGGGATACCGAATGGGCGATCGGGCAAGGGGAAGCTTTCATTCTCAGACCCGATTCGAGCCATTACGGCACGCTGCCGTGCGAGAGCGATACGGAGATCATCTGGATTCATTTTCAGACATTCGGAGCCTGGAGCGAATGCAGCTGCATGGACGTTTGCCTGGAAAATCAGGCCGCCCTCATCGACAATCATAAGAAGATGGCTTATTTGAACCACAGCGAGGTTTGTTCGATTTTCATTCCTAAATTTATGAAACTGTCATCGAAAGCGATGGACATTCTGGAGCAATTTTTCCAGCTCGACGAAGAACCGAGGTCTTTGAGAAACTGGAAAAGACAGACGGCTTTTCAGCTTTTTTTTCAGCACATCGACAGGGATTTTGCCGCAGCTTCGGATGTGACCGCATTCCATCTGGCCGAAAAAGTGGAGCTCTATCTCCGCCAAAACTATACGCAAAAAATTACAAATTCCCAACTGCAAAAAGATTTGAACTACCATCCCAACTATTTGGCCAAATGCATGCTAAAAGTATACGGAATGACGCCCATGGATTACTTGCAGCAGTATCGCATCGAGCAAGCCAAGAAGCTGCTGATTCAAACCAAATGGTCCATGACGCGCATCGCGGAAGAAGTCGGATTTCAGCATGGCTCTTACTTTTCCTACTGCTTTTCCAGCAAAGAAGGCATGTCCCCGCTCAACTATCGAAAAAAATGCACCGGGCAGCCCGCGGAATGAAAAAAGCGGCGGCCCTTCAGGCAAAAGAAAACCGGCATCCGCCTAATCGCAGATGCCGGTGAATTTTAGTTCCGACGCGCATGGCAAGCCGCCGCTTCCATGAGGCCTTTGATATAGCCTACGCCATACAAACGGCCTAACAGTTCGTAACCGGGATTGGCGTTGTCCTCCCCTTCCATCGTTGGAACATGATCGGGTCTCGCCGGGCCGTCGTAACCCAGCTCGTAGTACAGCTTCATCGCTTCCAGCATGTTCGTTTTGCCGTCGTCATGGAACGTTTCTTCGAACCGCTCCGCGCTGCCCCGCACATCGCGAAAATGAACGAAGAATACTTTACCCTGCGCCGAAAATCGGCGGATAACAGCGGGAATATCCTCACCGGCCGTAGCCAGCGTGCCTTGACACAGCGTAATCCCGCTATAATCGCTCGGCACGAGGTCGATAGCGCGCTGCAAAGCATCGGCGCTCGTCAATATCCGCGATACGCCGCGGATCGGGGAGATCGGCGGATCGTCCGGATGCAGAGCCAGCTTGACCTTCGCCTTTTCAGCTACCGGGACAATCCGCTCCAGATAATACTTCAGGTTGTCCCACAGCTTCTCCTCGCTGACGATCCCCGCTTCCGTAAGCGGAGCGTCCTTCATCAAAGCGTGATCATAGCTCGACACAAGCGCCCCTCCCCGCGTGCGGGTCGTTGTCGAAGTGCGAAACCAGCCGAATTGAGCCATAAAATTATAGCAGAGAACCGGGATACCCAACGCGCCCATATGGGTAATCAACTGCTGCATGACCTCAATTTCCTCGTCTCTGCCCGGCAGCCCCAGTTTAATTTTATTCGTCGGAGGCGCTGACTCGATCACGAGCAGTTCAATGCCAAAATCCTCGAACCGCTTTTTCATATGCATAAGATTGACAAAATCCCACGGTTTCGTACCGTGCTCCGCTTCAGGAAGCGGCCCCACCGCATAATTGACGCCCATCTGTTTAGCCAAATGCCACAGCCGATTCGGCTTTGAAGTAAAAAACTCCGCTAATTGCATCACCGCACGCACCCTTCCAAATGAAATTCTACAGCCATTTTAGCAAAGCGGATTTTGCCTGCACAGGCGACGATTTTATGATAATGTTTGATATTTTTCATCGCTGTAAAATACTCCCCCGGATCGTAAAAAATTCACTGTCGACAATCCCTTATTTTTCTTTACCATAAGACATAATAACCGTGAGAAAAGAGGGATGCGAACATGAAATACGACGATCCTGAAACCATCAAACAGCTTACTCCGCTATGGCAAGGCGACAGATTTCCGAACGGACGGCCGCGGGTTCCGGACGACATTTTGCACAGGATGACAAGAATTACATTGGAGGAAGCATGGGGGCCCCTTTGGAACGCCGGCTACCGCTACCAGTTTGAAGGCGATTTTAAAATCATCCATCCGAACAAAATAATGGCGGGCAGAGCGGTAACAGCCGTACTCGTGCCAAAACGCCCCGACCTCCACGAAACATTGCTGAACTACGGTCATCAACAGGAAGGCAGAAGCGGTTTTTTCAATCAGTGGGTCATCGATATTTTGGAGGAAGGCGATGTGGCAGTCGTCGACATGTTCGATAAAGTGTACGAAGGAACATTCGTAGGCGGCAACCTGTCCACGGCAATCGCGGCGAAAACCAAAACAGGCGGCGCCGTCATTTGGGGAGGCATTCGCGACAATCAACAGGTCGAAAAAATAGAAGGCATCAACGTCTATTACCGTGGCAGCGATCCTACGGCCATTGGCGATGTATCGTTAGTCGGCCTAAATACGCCTTGCAGAATCGGACGAGCCATCTGCATGCCCGGCGACGTTGTGCTGGGCACTCCGTCCGGGGTCATCTTTATTCCGCCGCATCTGGCCGAACCTGCGCTCATCCAAGCGGAAAAATCCCAGGTCCGCGACATATTCGGCTTCGTCCGCCTGAAAGAAGGAGCCTACACAACAGCCCAAATCGACTCCCCCTGGACAACCGCCATTTGGAACGACTTTCTCACATGGTTCGAAACAACCGAAGACGCCGCCCCCTACCGGCACTTAGAGTGGACCAACGAACTGGAGGAAGCCAGATAATACAAACAAAGGACCGGAGGTTCAAGCCTCCAGTCCTTCTTAGATGTCCCCGAGCGCACCTTTTATCCATCCTCCTACAGAGACAAAATACTTCGCTATCCCCTTTGCTCAGATACAAGACGCTTTCCCCGGTGGCATCCCCTTTCGACCGCTTTCCTACTACTCAGATTCGGCTTGCTTATATCCCAATAGTCATCCCTCTTAACACTATCCCCTTTACTCAGATATAGAAGGCCGTATCCCGCTGTTCTTCCTTTCAGTCACTATCCCAATTACTCAGACGTAAGAGGCTGTATCCTGGAGACTTACCTATCAGACACTAACCCCAATTATTCAAACGCAGGATGCCGTATCTCAACGATGCCCCTTCCGACCACTATCCCTTTTGCTCAGTGGCGCAACTTTACTTTTTAAAAATTTTCACCAAACCACTTGAAACAAGAACAAATGTTTGGTAACATGTAAAAAGAACATATGTTTGCTTTTTGGCGTTGGGAGGGGGCAAATCGATGGATGAAATGAACTGTAGTGTGTCTTTAGAGCAGTTTTGTCAGCATTTTGCTACTGAAGAAGCATGTGTGGAGTATTTGTTTCAGACGAAATGGCCTATCGGGTTTGTTTGCCCTCGATGCGGACACCAACATGCCTATGTGACAGGCACACGGCGGCTCCCGCTTTACGAATGCCGGCATTGCCGCCACCAAACGTCGCTTACTGCAGGCACGATCCTGGAAGGTAGCCGGACGGATTTGCGCAAATGGTTGATTGCTATGTTCCTAGTTTCCCGCCCCGCCGATCAGGGCATTAACGCAGTAGAACTCTCAAAAATCATTCAAGTTACATATAAAACAGCCTGGCTGATCCTCCACAAAATACGCAAAATGATTAGTGAGGCCGACCAATCCGCTCTGTTGTCCGGCATTGTAAGGATTAATTCCGCCATCTACGGAAAACCGTACAATCCCTCTATTCGGAAGCATCCGCAGGAGCACTATTTTCTCATCGGCTCTTCGCTTAACGAGCACGGAGAATCCAATTACTTGAAAATGAAGCTGATTTCAGAGGCAAACATTCACAACAGCGTTATTTTACGGTCTGAAGACGCCACATTTATTAAGAAGCATGTAGAACCTCAAACTAGCGATGTCCAAATCATAACCGGCCGCTATAGCCCCAAACGCTTCCGCTCCTTATTAGCCATTGCCGCTCAAGCCGGCAAGTGGATCAATAAAAATTTTCATGGAATTGGACATAAATACTTGCAAAACTATCTGGACGAATTCAGCTACCGTTTGAATCTCTCCATTCGTACCGAGCCGCCATTCCCCCATTTAACACGAATATGTTTCGCTACTTCTCCATCAGTTTCACAAGTTGCGAAAATCGCATCATAGTCCCTACAGGGAGTTTAGATTGGATTAATGACTGGTTTAGAGTAGCTTCAAGAGAGATTCAAAATCCGAGAGTCAGTTATCATGGGTCAACTATCATGGTAGTGTTTTTTAATATTGGTTTGTGCGTTGTATCTGAGTTGATGGGATAGTGGTCATAAGCAGTGGTTGAAAGTATATCATCTCGTCTCACTCCTCCCCTCCACATACCATGCTTTTAAGTTTCTTAGGTTCTTAACCTGGTCTGATCTTGCTGTTTGTGCTGTGTTTCTTGTGCCGTTTCGTCGGCTGCTTTGGCAAATATTTATCGGTGGTACGATTCTCTGTAGTCGCTTGGGGATAGGCCGACTTTCTTTTTGAAGATTTGGCTAAAGTAACGGGAGTCTTGATAGCCTACTTTTTCGGCGACTTCATAGTTTTTGAGGTAAGTGTTGCGGAGCAGTTGTTTGGCTTTGTTCATTCGGATTTCTGTCAGTTGTTCGATAAAGGTTTTGCCTGTGTTCATTTTGAACAGCAGGCTCAGGTAAGTTGGCGTCATGTAGACTTTTTGCGCCATATTGTGCAGGGTTGCGTGTTCGCAGTATTTTTCCATGTTCTGAATCGTTTTTTGAATGATGCTGGAGTGTGCGCTGTTGTATTTTTGCGAGATGGCATGGCCGAGTTGTTCGAGGCATTTTCGGACATGGGTGATTACTTCCTGAAGCGTGTTCATCCGTACAATTGAAACGATATCGAATTGGCGGCAGTCAAGATCGCTGCCGAATTCCGATGCGGCTCTCTTTTCGATTCCGATTAATAAGCGAATTGATATTTCGTAAATTTCATTGACTGCAACGGTGCCGTTTTGAAGGATGGTTTTGTAAAAAGCTTCGATTTCTTGATGCAGCTCCGCGTTTTTGCACCCGGACATCAGCGCAGTGAACAGCGCCTTCTCCAGAGCGTCCGGGTATTCACAGGCTTGCCGGTTCTCTTTGATGTCGTCGTAATACGCGACTTTCCCATGCCCGAGGTAGAACATGTGCTGCAGGGCGCGCGAAGCTTGCCGATAAGATTCATAGATGCAATCCAGATGATCGGACGGTTTGCCGACTCCGATATTTACCTTGCAGGTAGGATATTGAACGATTTTTTCCTGAAGCAGTTCGGCCATTCCCTTTGAATGCCACGAAAATAGTATACCTATCCGGTCCAAGCCGTCCATAAAAACAAAAACGTCGTTACTGTCAGACAAGGTTAGTTTGAGAAAATGTGCAAGCTTCTCCAGTTCCTTGTACAAACCGTTCTCGACGTTATGGAGTTCTGACAGTTCAACTAAAGCAATGGCGGGAAATATATAAGAATGGCTCAAATCCCGAGCGGAAAGTTTTTCATTCAAGCTGCGTTCACTCATGGAGTCTGAATAGACGAACATCTCCCAATCCCTCTTTCGAAAAAACTGGATTTTTACGAACGAGAAAGAAACCGTTTTCAGTTACTCTCTGATTTATTTTATTATGGAATTGAAATTCAGTCAACTTAATTATAGGTTTTGTTATGTTTACTTTTTATAGTTATGTTTACTCTTCAAAGAAAATTGATTGTTACTTTAGAGGAATCCGAAGAAATCGGGGCGGGGGGTTTGATAGCGGGGTTTGATATTCGAAGCTGAACTGTGTACAACGCATCATGGCTGATCGCAACCGATTTCACTAAATTCAATCGGGCGTCAGCCATGTAATTTTGTAAACTTATGATTGGGGAGAGAGCTCCATCGCTTCGGACAGCAGCATGATTGCCAGTGCCTGGCCATACGCTGTGGGTGTAAGCGGAATTGCTTTGTAATGATCGTCGTTCATGCCGATCGCTGTGCCATATGATACTCCGGTGACGGTTCCGTCTTCGCCGATCCGGTTAACGACGGCTTCGAGCGCTTTGCGTCCCGTTTCTTTAAAGCGTTCAGGGAGGTAGCCGAGGCGGATCCCCTTAAGAATGCCATAACCAAAACCGGCTGTGGCCGAGGTTTCGACGTAGGAACCCGGGTCCATGAGCAGCGTATGCCACATGCCGTCCGGCTCCTGCAGCTCGCTCAGCCGCTCGACCTGGGCGTGCAGCGTTTCCAGTAAGTATCGTTTCAGCGCCCCTTCAAGCCCTGTCAGCTCAAGGAACTCCACAACGCTGGATGTGAACCAGCAGTTCCCGCGGGCCCACAGCGACTTGCCGTACGCGTGCCTGCCGATAAAGTTCCAGCCGTGATACCAGAGGCCTGTCGGCGTATCATACAAGTATTTGATATGTAGCAAAAACTGATATTCGGCTTCTTCCTGCAGTTCTTTTTTGCCGGTGATTTGTCCCATTTTCGCTAAAAACAGCACGGTCATGAACAGCGTATCGTCCCAAAGCTGCCTGTCGTTCGCATCGAGTATCGTAATATGCTGAAGGCCGCCTTCTTCCGTCCTCGGCATGCCGTTCATGATCCAATCCGTCCACTCCAGGCAAGTATTCAGGTATGATTCATTGTGGCTTATTTCGTAAATATGCGCCATCGTCAGCAAGGGGGCTACGGTGTTCACATTTTTGCTGGGCAGGCCCTCCTGCATGTGACGGTCGAACCAATCGGTCATGAAAGTCAAATACGCTTCGCGTCCGGTGCGCCGGTAATATTTGTACAGCCCGAACAGAGCCACGCCGACAGGCCATTCCCAAGTATCGAAATTCATGTGGTCGTTCGAATTGTCTTTATTGGCTGAAATCATTCGTTCAAATACTCGCTTGAGCAGTTCTTCCGCCTGCAAGGTTTGCATAGGTTTGGTGCCTCCTCTATTCGTTAAGTTTGTACCGGTATTGCCGTAAGTCTTGTTTGACTGCCGCCCTTCACTTCCATAATATGTTGATCGACGCTGAGCCATACGGATGACGAGGACGGATTGTACACAAAATCCTGTGCAGCCGAAAACTTAAGCCGATGAAACGCTTGAAAGTAATCCACGATTTCCATGTTCGTCGCGTACCAAATATCGTCTCTGCCGCCGGCAAGCTCGCAAAATTGCTCAATCAGCTCCCAGTTGTTGTCCGTATCGAATTCATAGCTGTGCCCCCATACGTACATTAAATACAGATACTGCTGTTTGTGCAGAGCTATGAAGCTTTCGGCAAGCGGCAGCAGGTTGTCTTTATGGTGACAGGTCGGCTTCCACTCCAGCCAATCGTCGGGAATGCCAAAGTCTTTCGTCGTTTGCACGACTCGGGCGTATTCGATTCCGAGGTGCGGGAGCATGTCTTTGATTTGCTTGTTGAACGAACCGTTCGGATAAGACATGCCTCTCACCGTATATCCGAAAGTTTGCTCCAGTCTTTTGCGGTCTTCCATGATTTCATGGACGAGCTGCTCTTTGGGGCAGCGCGCAATGGTCGGATGGGTCAGCGTATGGGCGGAAACCTCGTGCCCCTGATACAGCGAAGGAGCCTCGGCCTCCGTGAGGCGGTCGCCTTCGCCGAACATCCCCGAATTCAAGTGGAACGTCCCCTTGATCCCGTTCCGGTTAAATATGCCGACCAGCCTCCGGTCGGCCGCTCTGCCGTCATCGTAGCTCATCGTAAGCGCTTTATGTTTTCCGTTCGGATAACATAACAATATTTTGGGCATCTCGCACCGCCTCATTTCTTATTAAAAAGATTGCTTCTCCTGCAAATTATTCCATTGATTCGGCTTTCGCGCAAGACCGGATTGCCGAATAGTGCAGGGATGCGGGCTTTCGCATGATGGCAAAAGCCCCCGCACCCCGCCTGTTCTTAGGGGAACAGGGGAGCAGGGGTAAGCCGTATGCTTCATACCGTGGTGGCTTTATTTAGAACTTTTGTTTTTCTCCAAAATGGCGTTTGCGTCTTTGCGGAACTTGGTCGCCGCCTCTTCGACGGATATTTTTTTGTACAAGATTTGCTCCCCTGCGGCTTTTAGCAGTTTCTCGACTTCAATCGAGCCTACGGGGCTCGGAGGGTCCATCGGGCTGCTGTTTTGCTCGGTCCAGGCGACATAATCAAAGATTTTCACTTCATTGGCGCTTAAAAGCGGTTTGAGCGCGTCCTTCACTTTCGAAGATACCGGTACGCCCCGGTCGCCTTTGATCAATTTGTTCGCTTCGATATCGTTGACGAAGAAGCTGATGAATTTGGCTGCTTCCTCCTTTTGCTTCGAACTGTTTGTCACGGAGAAATACATGCTCGGCTTCAGGTACAGCGCTTTGCTGCCGTTGCGTCCGGGCATCGGGTACAGCTCGAGCGGGCGGTCCTTGATGAGGTTGGCAACCGCCAGGAACTGGTTGGACCAGCCGTGGCCCGAGACGGCGTGGCCGAGCAGGATTTCATCTTCCTCCGCTACGCCTTTCTTTTGCGATTCCTTGTCGAGCGAGAGCACGTATCCGGCGTCATACCATTTTTGATATCGTTTGAAGAAATCGATAAAAGGCTTGTCATCCGCGTAGCCGAGCGCGGTTCCGTCGGCATTGTACATTTTTTGATCGAGCGATCTCAAATAATAAGGGAAATAAACTTCGTAGCGCTGCGCAAATCCTCCGACCTGCTTGCCTCCTGCTTTTGCCTTGGCGGCTAACGCCTCAAAATCGTCCCAAGTCCAGTCTTTACCCGGCAGGTCGATATTCAAGCTTCAGGCTGCCGCTGCAAACATCATCGACAACAGCAAGGCGCAGGTGAACGTTTTTTTCATCTCTATTTCCTCCCCTGGTTCTGTTTAAATGCAAACAGATAGCGCTTACATTTTTATTATCCATCTTTTGGGAAGCGTAAAGAATTCAGAAATCGGTTATTTTTGTTAAAAAAACAGTGTTTATTGCGCGAAAAAAAACGGCGGGTGCCGCCCGCGGATCAAACATATCCCGCAAGCGGCACCCGCCGCGCATAAGGTCATAGCCTCAAATTTCTATTTCTTTTGAGCCGCTAAAAACTCGCCGATTTGACGATTGAATTCGTCTACGATTTTTTTGCTTCCCGCATCTTCCAGACGTTTTCTGACGTCTTTGATCTCGGCGTCCGCATCGGATTTCACAACGCCGAAAGTCAGCGGTTTCACGTATTGCGTCAAAATGTTGTTCACGGCCGCAAGCTCGTTTTTCACTTTGCTGTCGTCGAAGTTGAACGCTTGGAGCGGCGCCGTTACAGCTGTTTTGAGCATGTTGTCGCGCAGCTCGTTGTAGTTCGGAATGCCGCCTTCGATCGGGCGGACGAGCTTGTCTTCGCGCCATCCCCAAGGGCATGCGCCCTCAGGAGCATAGTTCGGGCTGTCGGCCAGCAGCTTGATGCTTTTGCCGTCCGCGCCTATGTCATAGTGCTTGCCTTTGATGCCGTAGAACGTCAGGTCGAAATACCGCGGATCGTTGCGGAACAAATCGAGCATCATCAGAGCGCGCTCCGGATTTTTCGAGTTTTTGTTGATCGCAACGCCGTTCTGGATGTACGGCTTCAAATCGACCGGATTGCCGTAGTTGGTGTCTGCCGCAATGACTTTCCAGTCCGGATGTTCTTTGTTCACAGTTGTGTACAAAGAGTTCATTGTGGAGAGGTTGCCGCTGACGATTGCCGCTTTGCCGTTTTTGAACGCGTCGTTGTCGGTCGTTTTGCTGACCATCGCGCTTTTGGACCAGTAGCCTTTGCCCGCCCAATCGGAAGATACTTTGACGCCTTCCGTGAAGAAGTCCGTGTCGTATAAAGAAACCGCCTTCACATCTTTGTCCGAAGCATTGTACCACATGGAGAAGTTGCCGGTGCCGCCGATTTCGAACCAGTTTTTCATCTTGTCCTTAGGCAAGTAGATCGGATAACCAACCCATTGCAAACCGGCTCCGTTGATCGGCAGCAGCCCTTTTTCGCCTTTTGCGACTGGCTCGTAATACTTCGCCATATTGATCGAGCTCGACGCCGCGTCTTTGACGTCCACGTTGTATTTCTCGGCCAGGTCACCGCGGAACAGCGAGATAACGCCCTGAATTTCTTTAAAATTCATCGGCAGCATGTGCACTTTGCCGTTCAGCTTCGACTGCTCCCAAGCTTCCGGGTAAATGCTTGCCGCGGTTTTGGGGGCATATTGTTTCAGCATATCCTGCGTAATTTCCAAAAATCCGCCTTTCGTCGCCTGGGTGTTGTACTGCGCCCAGTTGGCGGTATAAATCAGGTCGAAATCTTCCCCGGATGCGAACAGCAGCGGGTATTTTTGCTGCCAGTCTCCCCAGGACAGGAAGCTGACGTCCACCGTAGCGTTAATGTCCTGCTTCAACATTTTGTTGACTTCGCCGTAGACGAGATCGAAATCTTTGGGCTTGTCCCCGAGCAGATACATTTTCAGCTTCACTTCTTTGGACGTATCGGCTTTTTGGGAGCCTGTCGCGGAAGCCGCAGTCGGCGCCGCGCTGGCCTCCGGCGATTTGCCAGGCTCCGCCGTCTTCGACGACGAGCAGCCGGCCAGGGCAAGCGACAGTGCCATCGGTACAGCAACGAGGCCTTTCCATTTCAAGCTCTTTATCATGTTTGTTTTCCCCTTTCAATTATGTGTATATATGATAAATCGGGCAAGCCGATTTTATCCTTTGACCGCGCCGATCGTAATGCCTTTGACGAAATACCGCTGCACGAACGGGTACAGCAGCACGATCGGGCCTGTCGCTACGAGCGTCATCGCCATTTTGTAGGAATCGGTCGGCATCGTAGGCAAAGAGATTCCCGCTTGCGTCATCGCCGCGCTGACGAAATCGAGCTTGCTCAAAATTTGGTACAGGAAATATTGCAGGTTGTACAGTTTTTCGTTGTCGATGAAAAGCATCGAGTTGAACCAGTCGTTCCAGTAATTCAGCGCGATGAACAGACCGATGGTCGCCAGCGCCGATTGCAGAAGCGGCAAAATAAGCCGCGTGAAAATGGTGAAATCGCCGGCGCCGTCGATTTTGGCGGATTCCTTGATCGCCTCCGGAATCGCGCTGACGAAACTGCGCATGATCAGGATATAGAACACGTTCAGCAGGAGCGGAATAATTAATGCTAGCAGATTATTTTTCAAATGCAAATATTTGACGATCAGAATATACCACGGAACGAGTCCGCCGCTGAACAACGTCGTGAAATAAAAGTAAAACGCGAAATGGTTCCGGTACTTGAAATCCTGGCAGTTCAGCACGTAGGCGGTCATCGCGGTCAATAAGAGCCCGACAGCCGTTCCGACGGCCGTGACGAAGATCGTAACCCCGTAGGCTCTGAACAATTTGCCCGACGACTCGAATAAAATATCGTAGGCGGCCAGCGAGAACGATCGCGGAATGAGCCGGTATCCGTCGGTCACGATCAATTCCTGCGGCGTGAACGAGCCCGTCACCACCATGATAAACGGCAGAATACAGAGAATGGCAAAACTGCCAATGAGCACATAACCGACAAGGTTAAACCATAGTCTGTCTGCTTGTATTTTTCGCATCGGTTTCCCCCCCTAAAATAAAGCGTAATCTTTTTCCACTTTTCGCACGATGGTATTGACTGTCATAATGATGATGAACGAGATGACGGATTGATATACGCCTGCAGCAGACGACATCCCGAATTCCTGAATGTTGAGGAGCGAGCGGACGACGAACGTGTCGATCACATCCGTTGCGTCAAAAACGAGCCCGTTGTCGCCGACAACCTGGAAGAACAGCTGGAAGTCTCCTCTGACGATATTGCCGACCGAAAGCAGCAGCAAAATAATGATCGTCGGCACAAGCGCAGGCAGCGTAATAAGGCGGATGCGTTGAAAAATGTTCGCGCCGTCAATCTCGGCGGCTTCGTACGTCTCATTGTCGATGTTCATAATCGCCGCCAGGTAAAAGACGGTGCCGTATCCGACGGATTTCCACGCTGAGAAGAAGATCAGAATAAACACCCAGGCCGTCGGGTTCGAGTACACGTCGATCGGTTCCATGCCGATGGATTTGAGAAACGTGTTCACCGAGCCGAATTCGTAGTTGAAGAAGTTGTAGACAAACGCGCCTACCACAACCCACGAGATGAAGTAAGGCAAAAATACGGCCGACTGCAGCAATTTGCGGAGGCGCTTGCCGGCCATCTCCGCGAGAATAATCGCAAACAAAATCTCCAGCCCGTTGTTGATGATGATAAAGGCCGTATTATACAAAACCGTGTTGATCGTCACCCGGTAAAGCTGGCCCGATTCGAAAAAGTACTTGAAATTGTCCAGCCCGACCCAGGGGCTGCCGAAAATGCCTTCCGTGTAGTTATACTGTTTAAATGCAATGACAATCCCCGCCATCGGCAGGTACGCCATGACAAAGAAAAACAGGACAGCGGGCAAAATCATCAAAAACTTCACTTTGTTTTTGCGTATTTCTCCGAAAAATCCCCGTCCGATTGCGTTCATCCTTATTGTCCCCTCTTTCTGGCTGTCTGTGCTTTTCATAGTTCTATCATAGGGCTGCGGGAACGCGAAAAAAATAGAATAAAACTATAAAAGTAAGGAATATTCAACACGGTTTGCCGGACGCACACGGGCTTGATTTAACAAGAACCAGCCTATATGATGAATACCATCATCTGAAATTTTCTGCAGTTTTAGGGGGCATCACCGTTGTTAAAATTACTTATTGTCGATGATGAAAAGATGACTCGTGACGGGCTTATGCATTTCATTCCTTGGCGCGAGCTCGGCATCGATATGGTCAAAGACGCCGAGGACGGCCTGCAAGCGCTCCAGCTCAGCATGCAGTACAAGCCCGACATCGTGCTTACCGATGTGAAGATGCCGCGGATGGACGGCATTCAGTTCGCGACGAAGCTTAGAGAGGCGCTTCCTCATTGCAAAATCATCTTTTTGAGCAGCTACGCGGACAAAGCGTATTTAAAATCGGCGATACAACTGCAAGCGCTTGATTATTTGGAAAAGCCGGTCAACCTGGAAGAGATCAAAAAGCATATCCGCGAAGCCGCAGCGCTGCTGCAGGAAGAGCAGTCCCGCCGCTTGAAGGAATCGACGATGGAGCACAAGCTGAGCATGAGCATGACTTTGCTCCGGGAGGAGTTCGCCCTGCAGCTCGCCAGCAAGCCGCTCACCCCGGAGGAACTGGCCGAAGCCCTGCTGCTCACCGGCAAGGACATTCCGCCCGGTGCGGCACTCACCTCGGTCGTCGTCAAGCTGCTCGGGCTGGAGGACGCCGCCCTGCACCTGCTTCAGGCCAGCAAGAAGACGCTCTTCGAGCGGATCGAAGCGGTGTGCGCGGACTACGAGCTGGAATGCTTTTGCGGCTTCAAGGACTTGCAGCATATCGTCATTCACGCGTACAGCAAGCGGCTGGCCGACGCCAACCAGCTCGTCATTCCGCTGGGCCGCATCCGCGGAGAGCTGCAGGCCTTGTTGAACGAACCCGTGAAGACGTTCATCGGGATCGGGCAAATCGTATACCGCGCCCACCGCGCGCTGGAGTCTTACCAAACGGCGATCGTCGCGGTGCAGCGCCAATTTTTTCTGGGCTACAACCAGGTGACCGTTTACCGCGAGTTTGAATCGCACAAGCGCTCCCACCCGCTCGACGATCACTGGATCGAACAGTTCTCCGCCCACCTTGCGGCCGAGCAGAAGGAACAGGCGATGTCCGTTGTCAAGCAGGCAGCCGGAGAAATCGCCGACAACGAAGACACGCTGGTCAACAGCGCCAAAAACTTTTTCTTCAAAATGCTGTTGGCCATTTACCGGGCAGGGGACAAAAAAAATGTGCCGCTGTCGGAGGAGGGCGCCGGGGAGCAGTTTTTGTGGAACATCATCGTCCAGCTCCATACGTTGGCTGAGGTAGAGCAGTACGTCTTGGGCAAGCTGGAGCGGTTTTTCGGGTATTTGGAGCAAAGAGAACAGGGCGGCTCCATCGCGCTCAGCATTCAAAAGCATGTGCTCAAACATGTCGACGAGCCGGATTTGTCGATTAAATCGATTTCCGATGCGCTGTATTTGACGCCGAACTATTTGAGCCTGCAATTTAAAAAAGAGACGGGCTCGACCATCAACCAGTATATAACCGAATTGCGCATCGAGCGGGCGCAGGAGCTGCTGCGCGACCGCAAGCGCAAGCTTTATGAAATCGCCGCCCTCGTCGGCTTCCAGGATGCCAATTATTTTGCCAAAACGTTCAAAAAACTGACGGGTATGACGCCGACGGAATATAAGGAGAAATACTCATGAGCATGTGGCAGCTGCTGCGCAACTTGAAGCTCAAGCAAAAATTGATGATTTTCAATTCGCTGCTCATCATGATCACGCTCAGCATTTTATCCTATATGTCCTACAAGCAAAGCTCGGAAACCGTCAATTCGGAAGTGCTGTTCTCGACCAAACAGGTGCTGGAGCAAACCGATTCGTTCCTCAACTACAAGTTAGGCAAAATTATCGAAATTTCCGACAGCATCGTAGTCGACAGCCATATGAACGACATGCTGTCGCGCCCGGTCGCGACGTATACGCTATCCGATCAGCTGCGCGATTTTCAGAACTTGTCGCTGAATCTTTCCTCCTTTCAAAAGGTGGACGATATCGTCAAAATCCGGCTTTTTATTAAAGACGGGCTGATTTATTCGAACGAGCAGACGATGTTTTATCCGATCAGCTTGTTTGCCGGCTCCCCGACGGAACAGCTGCTTAAACAAGCTACGGGCAAAATGAAGTGGATTTCCGACGAGGAAGCGGTTCCGGCGCTCCGAGATCCCGAGCAGAAAGCGATTCATTCGATCCGCTACATCAAAAATTTCAGCGCCCTGGACGACAATGTCGGCGTGCTGAGCATCGATATCCGCGAGGAAATGCTGAAAGATATCGTGAAACGGGCGAATACGACGCAAAATGGGGTCGCTTATTTGCAAAATTCCAGCGGCTCCATAATCGTCAGCTCCAACGAGCGGCAGTTGAAGCGGTGGCTGCTCGAAGCCCCCGTCACCCAAAGCATCGCCAATCAGGACGACCCTTGGCAGACGCTGACCCGCAGCGGCGAGAGCGTGCTCGTCGGGGCGAAAACGATCAAAGGCACCGACTGGCAGCTCGTCACCGTCGTTCCCCTGGAAGAGATGTACTCGACCAGCAAGAAGCTGCGGCAGCAGACGATCATCGTCATGTCCGTGCTGGTCATAGTAGCCAACATTTGTTTGTATTTCATCTCCAGTTCCATTACGAACCGCATCGGCATCGTGATCCGCAAAATGCGCAAAGTGCAGAGCGGCGAGCTGGACACCGTCAAAGTGGAGACGACCCGCGACGAGGTCGGGGAGCTTGTGGAGAACTTCAACTTTATGGTCGGGCGGATGAAGTTTTTTATAAGCGAGCAGTACAAGCTGGGGCAGGAGGCGAAAAATGCCGAGCTGAAGGCGCTGCAGTCGCAAATCAATCCGCACTTTTTGTACAACACGCTCGATTTGATCAATTGGACGGCGATCCGCCACAACGTGCCCGATATTCCGGAAATTGTGCAGGCGCTCAGCCAGTTTTACAAAATCAGCCTGAACAAGGGCGACGAGATCATTTCGGTGGAAAACGAGCTGAAGCACGTGCAGCTTTACGTCGAGATTCAAAACAAGCGCTACGGCAACGCGATTACGTTCCACATTGATGTCGACGAAAGCTTGTACGACTGCACGATGCTCAAGATCACGCTACAGCCTATCGTGGAAAACGCCATTTTGCACGGGATTATGGAGGGCGATTCACGGCATGGGGAAATTGTCATCCACTCCTATACGGACAATGGGGATATGGTGCTGTGCGTCGAGGACAATGGCGTCGGCATGCCGGACGAGCTTGTGAGCCGCCTGAACGCGAACGATGTTCACGATAAAAAAGACGGCTACGGCATCAAAAACATTAACCGCCGCATTAAGCTGTACTACGGCGAGCAATACGGCCTCCATTACCGCAGCAGCCCGGGCCAAGGCACAACCGTCGAGATTCGGCTGCCGATCATGCCGCTCGCCCAAGACGAGGCGCAAGCGATGCCGGTGAAATAAAAGGATCGCCCCTGGCTTGGCAGCTAAGGGGCGATCCTTTTGCCGGAGCAAGAAGCGGCTCAGGCATTTCCCGCAAGTGGCGGGAAAACAGCTTAGCAAGCTGTTCCTCAACTCCACTTTAGCAGTGGTTTGGAGGCTGACCAACTGTTGCCCCCCGCGCCGCACCACGCCACACCTGAGCCGATAGCCATAATCTGTCAGGGGGTGGTGGCGGGTGCGAAGAAAACCTGCAAAAATACATGAATTTGTGCCCTTGATGCGCTGGCCGCGAACAATTCCTGCAATTGTGCAGGCTTTTCGCCGCACACAGGGGCTCAGGTTCATTATCGCCGAAAATTCCTGCACTTTCGCAGGTTTTTCGCCAAAATGAACCATTTCCGCAGAAAAAAACTGCACTTTTGCAGGTTTTCTCCTGTCCTGTCTTGCCAAACCGGCTCTTGATCGCACGGCATGCAGCGCAACACCACGCTCAGCTCCCTGCGCGTGGTGTTGCGCTGCATTATGGCGGTCGGTCGAGGCGTTATCCGCGCCAGGAGAAGCGCGCGCGTTAGGACGCGGTTACTTTAAGCGCGTCCTCTAGTTCCTCCAAGCCCAGCAGAGTGCCGCCGCTTTCCCGGGCAGACTGAAGCCTCCAACCCCGCTTTAACAGTGGGTTTGGAGGCTTCTTCGCTTGGCTTATTTTCGCATCCGTGCGATGCTTACGGATTGCGGATTTTGCGGGCGATCAGTTGGATGTCCGCCGCATCGACTGTTCCGTCGTTGTTCACATCGGCCGCTTTGGCCTGGGCCCAGCCGGCATTGTCCGAACGGAAGCCTTTATAGTACACGGCTACTGCAAGGTCGCCGACGTTCATGGCTTGATCGTTGTTTACATCGATCGATTTGTACGTCACGGTAATCGATGCTGTTGCAGGAACGTCCGTGCCCTGCACCGAACCGCGCACTTCAAAGCTGCCCGGCTGTTGAAGCTTGGCCGGATCGACCGGCTCCCAGACGACCGGGAGGCTTTTGGCCGTTTTGTCGCTGTACACGGCGGTGACGACGGTCGGCAATAGCGGCAAATCATGGACGATGGAGGTGACCTGAACCGGAGTGATCGCAGCGACCACAGGCGCCTCCGCGGAGATGTCCCCGACTTTGACCAGCGCGACATCGTCCAGCACGCCCCACAGTTCGCCGGGGGACTGGATTCTCATCCCGATTGTCACTTTGCCGCCGGTTACTTTGAAATTCGCGATGGCCGGCTCGGACCAGTGTCCCCATCCGGTATTCGCAAAGTTTTGCGTCAGCTCGATATCTCCGTAATCTTTGGCAAAAATTTGCGACAGGCTGGCCCCTGCGTTGCCCTGCACCGCCGCCGTCAGCGTATAAATGCCGTCAGGCACGCCGTACACCGTTTGCGTAACGGAAAAAGAAAAGCCGGTTCCTTTGTAATATTTCAAATATTTGGAACCTGTGTGCGCATTGCCCGATCCTTCATCACTTACGGATACGGCGGACGCATCGCCTGCAACTTCCCAAGGGTCCGGGCTCCACCCGGCTTCAAAGCCGGGGTTTTGCACGAGGTTGGCCGGGGCATCGGCCAAAGCCGCCGAGCCCGGCATGAAGGCGGAGAACAGCAGGCTTGCGAACAATGCCGCTGCGCCGATCATTTTATGAACCTGCACGATGGTTTCCTCCTCTTCGTTTTATTGGTGCATAGCGCGGTATATGAGAACCGCCGCTTCCGCTCTTGTTGCCGCGTCCTGCGGCGCTATCCGGTCACCGCCGCCTTGCACGATGCCCTGCCGCAGCAATTCGGCTATCGGCGCCTCGGCATACGCGGAGATCGATGAGCGATCTTCGAATTTGCTTAAAACGGCGGCATCGGATGTTCCGGCCTGCACGGCTCTAGCCGCATGAAGCGCTCTCTGCGTCAGCGTCATCATGTCCTGCCGCGTAATAAGCTCACCGGGATGAAATGCGTTATCGCCCGCCCCGCCGGCGATTCCGAGTTTTTTGGCGATGCTGACGGCCTCAAAGTAGTAATCGGCTTGGCGCACGTCGCTGAAATTGGCGTCCGCTTTCGCCGAAAGACCGAGCGCGCAGACGAGCATCATGAGGAAATCCGCCCGGGTTACTTGCGCTTGCGGAGAGAAACTCTGCGCGCCCGTGCCTGTGACGACGCCTTTGGACGCGAGAACGTCGATCGCCGGTCTTGCCCATTGTACGCTATCCAGATCGGCGAAAGTTTGGCGGACGTGTGCCACGGTGTAAAGACTGAAATGAGCTGTCGTAAATGAGATTTCCTGCGTTTTGGGGTTGTATCTCGCATTCGGCACGGGAACCGCCTCGCCGTCTGCGTTCAAATACCGGACGACCAGATGTTCCGTGCTGCCGGCTTCCTCAGCGCTCGGCTTATACGGAAGCGACACGGCAACCGGCGCATCAGGATTGTGCCACGGGACGATTTTCCCGTCCGCGGACAGCAGCGTCAGCTCCCATACGGGCTTGCCGCCGAATTTTGCAGCGTCCGCAAGGCCGATCCGGACGGTGACATTGCCGCTTCCGACGCCGGCTCCTTGGAGCATGCTGCCCGGCAAGGTCATCCTGCCGAGCGGAGTTGCCAGCTCGACCGATACGTCGGCTGCGGCCGACGTCAACAGCTCCGCAGGAAGTTCCTGCGCGTATGTCTGTGCGCCCTCCGCTTGGGAAATTTCCAGCGCAATACGCTTCTTGCCGCTGACGCTCTTGGCTTCGCTCAGCAGCTGCTTCATCGTTTCGCGGTCCAGTGACGCGGCCGCTTTCTTTTGAACGGCGTCATACACCGCCGTTTGCTTCAGCTTGATCGAGCCGTCGGCGCGTCGCTCCGGCTTATCCGAACTCGCCGAGCCGCCGCTACTGCTGCTTCCAGCGCTACCGCTACTGCCGTCGTTGTTACCGTTGCTGCCATTGTCGCTACCGTTACCACCGCTATTGCCACCGCTGCCTCCATTGCTGCCGCCGTCCCCCGGGGAACCTCCGGTATCCCCGCTCTTTGCGGTGACCAGCGCGCTTCCGAGCGCGGCCGGCACGATGACGAGCCCTTGAGGGGCCGTGCCCCACTCCGCGTGCCCGATGGCAATTTTGCCCGCTCCCTCCGCTTTCGCCTTAAAAGTGAGCTTCGCCACATTCGCAGGCTCCGCGAGCCCGCTGCCGGACGCCGCCAACAGCTTGATCACGCCCGGCGTGCTGCTGTCGATGTCGACAAGCGATGTGCCCTCGGCCGCAGCTTCCGCCTTCACGAATTCGAACCGGTCGCTGTCGTAGTTGATCGTCAGATCCTGTGCGTACACCTTGTAGGCCAGGCCGCTGACGCCGGCTTGCACCGTAAATTCGGCACCCGGCGTCACCTGGGCCGGTGCCGTCAAAGCTGCCGCCGAATGGTCCGTCACAAGGACAAAATCGTCGATATTGCCCCAATTTCCCGTCTCGGCATCAGCCTCGATACCGATCGTGATTTGCCCGTTCGTAACCTCGATTCCGGACAAAACAGGCTCCTGCCAATCGTGCCATTTCGTATTGTGAATGTCCGCCGTCATCGTCGAGCCGCCGAAGTCCGAGGCGAACAGGCGCATGCTTTTTTCCCCGCCGCCGCCCTGCGTTCTGGCGCTCAACGTGTAAGTTCCGTTCTTCAAGCCCGTAATCGTCTGCGAGACGGTAAATTGAAATGCTTGATCGGCATAGTAATGAACGGAGTAATCGCCGCTGTGGGCGTTGGACGGCTCGTTCTTCACTCTGAATTTGGACGTATCTCCGGCAATCGTCCAACCGTCAAAATTCCCCGTTTCAAAGCCGGGATTGCTCACATAGTTGGTTAAGCCTTCTACCGTGACGATGGCAGACGCTTTTTCGGAAACACCCGCAATCGTTCCGTACACGGTGAAAGTTCCCGGCTTGTTCAGCAGCTCCGCATCTACGGCTTCCCATTCGACGGGAAGCTTCCTGACCGAGTCGTCCGAATAATCGGCTTTTACCGTCAGCGGAAGCGCTGCGGAGGAGCCTACAGTCACGGTCATATTCACCGGGCGAAGCCCTGTTAACACAGGCGGAACGACTGCGCCGCCGGCGGAAACGCGGTTGAACACGTCCAGAGAAAGCAAAACGTTGCCCTGAAAATCGAACATCGCCTGGTTTTCCCAGCCGCTGTCCGCTCCTTCCGTCCAGCCCGCACCCTTCACCGGAATCCAGTCCGGCTCCCAATAAAAAACGCCGAGTCCTTTGCCGCCAGGCACCTGCGCCACAACGTTCATGACGTCGCGGACGGCCGAGGCTTGTCCCTGCACAGTAGCTTTGTAGCCGCCGGTATTTTCCTCGTTTTCGCCAAAATTGTTGTTCTGGCTGTCGGCATTGTCCAGCGTGTACGCGTAAGCCGTTTCGGCGACAAGCACTTCCTTGTTGTACGTGGCGCTAATGTCGTTCATGTTTTTTTGCAGCTGCTCCATCGTTCCGTGCCAATAAGGATAAAAAGAAAACCCGATGACGTCATAATCGACATTTCTTTGCTTCAACTGGTCGAAGACCCGGTGGTACAGCTCATTGTCCCCGCCGTCGGCGAGATGGATCATGATTTTGATCTTCCGGTCGGCATCGTTCCGGTTCGGATCGTTGTCCCGCACCGCTTTCGCCCCCTGCTCCAGCAAGCGGGCAAAACCGTCATAGCCGCCGATCGTTTCGCCGGCATTTTGCCGCCACGTCTTCCCGTCCGGCCAAATCATGCCGCCGTTCGTCTCATTGCCGATCTGGACCATGTCCGGCGCCGCATTTTGCGCGGTGAGATCGCTCATCACCTGATTCGTATAATCGTATACGGCCTGCTCTAGAACCTTTCCCGACAAATCCCTCCACGCATATGGCTTGTACTGCTTGCCGGGATCAGCCCAATAATCGCTGTAATGGAAATCGAGCAGCACCTTGAGGCCCAGTTCTTTCGCTCTTTTGGCAAGCGCTATGGTCGTCGCTTCGTCGTTGCGGCCTCCGGCCGGCGTGATCGCCTCCCCGCCCCCGCTATCGATGCGGACGGCGTCATCCGGATTGTTCCAAATGCGCAGGCGAACCCAGTTCACCCCATGGTCTTTGAAAATTTGCAAAGCGTCTTTGCGCACGCCGTTGTCGTAATAGACGCCCCCGTGATCCTCAATCTGCTTTAACATCGAAATATCCGCACCCTTGATAAAATCAGGGCTGATCCCCGGGATCGGATTCACCCGGATCGGCGTCTCCGGCTGAACCGCGGCATATGAACCGGGAACCGGCATCGCCTGGAACAAAGCCGCCGCCATCAGCACAATGGCCAGCCTCTTTCTGATTTTCACGATCTTCTCCTCCTTTTTGTCGGCTTTGTGCAAACTCCCCCTCATTGTAAGCGCTTCATGACAGAATTCAATCCATTTCGGCGAAGTGGATAGTATTTTCCCTGATATTATAGTTTTCTACGGTTTTATCTCTCCAGGAAAAAAGTAGGATGTATACTATCCCGGTCGCGGAAAGGAGGCTCACAGTTTTGCAAGCGCTTGCGGTTTGGATATGAATTGCATTTGAACAAAATGGAGGAGAATCGCAATGTTGAGAAAAAGCTTTCGTCTCATGTTCATCTGGGCCATTTGCCTGACTTTGCTTGCGGCTGGTTCGGGGAACTTCGCCGGGCCGGCCCGTGTGGAGGCGGCTGCCGCCTTCGCAAAAGGCGCGGACATCAGCTGGGTTCCGGGCATGGAAGCCCAAGGTTACGTATGGAAGGATAAAAAAGGCGTCCAGCGCGACATTTTACAAATTTTGAAAGATGACTACCAAATCAATTCCGTCCGCATCCGCGTGTTCGTCAATCCGTCGTCCGATTATGGCAACGGTTACATGAACAAGGAACGGGCCGCCCTGCTCGCCGAGCGCGCCAAAAAGCTGGGATTCCGGATCATGCTGACCCTGCACTACAGCGACACCTGGGCGGACCCCGGAGCGCAGAGCAAACCTGCCGCCTGGAAAAATTTCACGTTTCAGCAGTTGATGGACAACGTGTACAGCTATACCCGCGATGTGATGTTCGCGATGCAAGCCAAAGGCGTCACGCCGGAATGGGTGCAGGTGGGCAACGAAACGAATGACGGGATGCTGTGGGAGGACGGCAGAGCGTCCAAAAACATGAAAAATTACGCATGGCTGGTCAACACCGGCCACAATGCGGTAAAATCCGTCAGCAGCTCGACGAAAACGGTCGTCCATCTGGCGAACGGCGCCGACAACGCCGTCTTTCAGTGGAACATCAGCGGGCTTATCAACAATGGCGCCAACTTTGACGTGATCGCGATGTCACTTTATCCTTCTTACAGCGACTGGTCGACCCAAACTAGCAAGACGCTGACGACCATGAACGACATGATTGCCAAATTCGGCAAAGAAATCATGGTCTCCGAAATCGGCATGAGCTACGACCGTCCCGCCGAGGCCAAAAGCTTTGTCGCCGATATGGTCAGCAAAACGAAATCGCTGCCAAACGGCAAAGGGCTGGGCGTCTTTTACTGGGAACCGGAAGCGTTCCCGAATTACAACGGCGGCTACAAATTGGGCGCATGGGGCAGCGACGGCAAGCCGACCGCCGCTCTGGAAGGCTTCCTCCAGAACTGAACGGCAAAAAGACTACTCCGTAGTTTCCCGCTTCGGGTAGTCTTTTTGCACGCTTCTGCTGCCCAAGCGCGAGCGTATCTCGGGCGCTTCGGCTGTACATGCAAGCGTACCCCGAGCGCTTCGACTGCGCGCGAGCGTATCTCAGGCGCTTCGGTGGTACGCGCGAGCGTATCCCCGGCGCGCGTTACGCTGTTGCGAGGCCGTGCTGCGCAAAAACCGGCAAAAGTCAGGCTGTGGAGACAACGTGCATTGGAGAGTCGTAGCCGCTCTTCCCCGACCGATGCCTCTCCTACATCGGATTGGGGAGCTGAAGTGGGGAAACCTGCGAAAAATTGATAAAGTACCGGGTTAGAGGAACAAGAGAGGCACAGTCAGCTACTCTTCCCCTATCGATGTCTCTCCTACATTGGTTTGGGAGCTGAAGTGGGAAAACCTGCGAAAAAATGATAAAGTGCCGGGTTAGAGGAACCGTAGGGCACAGCCAGCCACTCTTCCCCGACCTATGCCTCTCCTACACGGATTGGGGAGTTGAAGTGGGGGACAAGGCGGCTTGGCAAGGAAAAAACCTGCAAAAGTGCAGGCTTCTTCCTTAAAAATGGTTCATTTAAGCGAAAAGCCTGCGGAAGTGCAGGAATTTTCGGAGAAAATGAGTCTGAGCCTATGTTTGCGGCGTAAAGCCTGCACAATTGCAGGAATTTGTCGTGGCTAGCGTATCCATCGGGCAAAAACTGCACTTTTGCAGGTTTTTTGCACTTGGAGTCTGGCGAGCGGAGATACTTTTGTGCATACCGGGTGAATTATGACTGCATATATTGCCGCTTACGCGGCATAATGACTGTCATTTTGCATCCATATACCTTCTACGTGGGTCACCCGCCAGACTCCTAGGCCGCTCACGTTCCGGCTTGGCTGACCGACCGCCGTCATGCAGCGCAGCGCTGGGAGCTGCGCGCGGTGCGAAGGCGCAGCCGGTTTTTGCACCGGTCGGCAACGCCCCAGGGAGCGGAAGCCGGTGCGCGGCTACTTTTTATGATCGAGCAGCGCGATGATCATCGTCACGGCTTCCGCGCGGGTGGCGTTATCGAAAGGCACGAACGCATTGCCGTCACGGCCGTGAACAAGCCCTTCTTTGAAAGCCGACGCAACGTAGGCGTGGGCCCAATCCGGTATTTGATCGGCGTCCGCGAAGGAGGACTTCGCCCCTTCCGGCACCCGGATGCCGGCTGCGCGCATGACCATCACGGCCATTTCGGCGCGGGAAATCAGCTTGTCCGAGCGGAACGTGTTGTCGTCGTAGCCGGCCACAATGCCCGCCGACACCGCTTCCGACACGAATGACTTGCCCCATTCGGGAATGCTGTCCACGTCGGCGAAAGCCAGCGTTACCCCGCCGTTCACCGGAACGTCGACGGCTCTGACCAGCATCGCCGTAAACTCCGCTCTCGTCACTTGCCCTTCCGGACGGAACGTGCCGTCCGCATAGCCGTTCACAATGCCGAGGCCTGCAGCTCGTTCGATGCCGCTCTTTGCCCAATGGCCGGCAATGTCGGCGAACGTGACCGGCTTGTTGCTGACGTGCGGCTTCACATTCAGCTGCACATTCGGCGTGTAGTCGGCTGCCGCCAATTGGCTGTTGACGTTCTTGACGCTCGTCAGCTTGATGGCCGCTTCCCCCTCGCCGATGCTCTCAAACGTCAAAACGGCCAACTCGACCGAGCCGTTTTCGCCCGATTTCGGCCCCACTTTCGTGTGCGCAAAAGTCACTTTACCGTCCTTCACAATCGCCGGAACGGAAAATCCCGTAACCGAGCTGACCGCTTTTTTGAAGCGGAGCTTGCTCGTATCGTATGTTATATTGATTTCATAGCTGTACATATCCTCGATGTGCTCCCCTTTAACCGTGACGCGAATATCGGAACCGGCCTGATCGCCGCTGACCGATAAAGAATACGCGGGACTTTCTGCGGCTGCAATCGCAAACGGCAGCAAAGCGATGCATACAAACAACGTGGTGCAAACAACAAGCAGTCTTTTCAACATGTACTAGTCCGTCCTTTCGAGTGTAAAAGTAAATATACTGCCGGATCAAAATCGCGCGAGGCCCGCTGCGTCCGTCCGATTTGAACACGCTTTCAAAAAGGCCGGTCGGCGCCTGGCCGGCAGCCGTGCGCACAGCTCCCGGTATGCGAATCTCCTCGCGAGTATAGCTCCCCACATGCTAAGCTCCTCGCGAGTGCAGCTCCTTACTTGCCAAGCTCCTCGCATCCGAAGCTCCTTGCGAATGCGGCTCCTTACCTGCGAAGCTCCCCACCCGCGAAGCCCCTCGCGCGCGAAGCTCCTAATTCCGCGGCTCCTAACAACGCCGGGGTTCTGACCGCCGCCATGCGTCGGCGACACAACGCACGCCCGGGATTCGCGCGCGTTGGGTGCTGCTTTTGCCGCGATGCAGCACAACCGCCTCTTACGATACAAATTGTATCATCATAATTGTAAAAAAACAATTCCCTGCTTTTCGCAGGGAACGAATCATGACTCTCGGCGGGCGACGCCGGGCCAAACCTTTTTCAGAAAACCGAGACGAGCTCGTCGATAATCCGGTGCCGGCCCTGCGGCGTCCAGCTCATCGTCAGCCAATTCGGAATAATCCGGGCCTGGCCGTTCCGGACAGCGCGGATCGATTGCCAGCGGCGCTGGCGCTGGATTTGTGAGAAAGTCTCCTCGATCTCCGGGTGGCTGGAAAACTTTTCAATGAACAAATGATCGGCGTCAAGGTCGGGAAATTGCTCCGGCGTAAAATGCTCCCTCATCGCCTCGCGGGGCACGCCGCTTCCCGGGTTGAAGCCGAGCTCCGCATACAGCAAATCGTTCAGCGGATGGTTCGTCGTCCCTTGAACGCGAAACTGCGAGTGAATGACCTGCATGTAGGTCACGCCCTCGTCCCGGAAGGCGGGAGCAAGCATTTTCCGCACCTTGGCGGTCCGCTCTTCCAACTGCCGCACCGTCCGCCGGGCCTCGCTGTCCCTGTCGAACATTTCCCCCAGCTTCAGGAGCGTGACGCGCCAATCCATATGGAACTTCATCAGCACCGTCGGCGCGATGCTTTTGAATGTATCGTACAAAGCCTGATGCGAAAAATCCGCCACGATCAGATCCGGCTTCGAACGCTTCAACTCCTCCAGCTGCACGCTGCACAAGCGCCTGTGCTCGGCATCGCTCATCCCTGGATATGGATGGCAATCGATCGTCGCAACAGGTTCGACGCCAATCGCAGCCAAGTTGTCATGGTAGCCAAAACGTGAAGCGGAGGCGACTCTCAACTGATGCCGCTTTATGTAAAGGGCAGGCGGAATGCCGGAATGCCGCTTAAACAGACGGCTGAAGTAATACTCGCTGTCAAAACCGACGGACGCCGACACCTCCTTGACGGAGCCACCCGAACTAAGCCGCTGCTTCGCATGCTGCAGCCGGATTTGGTTCACGTAGTCGGTCGGCGACACGCCGGTCGCTTTTTTGAAGCTGCGGCAAAAGGAATTCGGCGACAGCCGGGCTATTTGGGCCAGCATATCGCGGCTCAGCTTCCGCTCATATTGCTTGTGCATATAAGCGATGCTTCGATCGATTGCTTCGTTCCCCGTGCGCACCTCGCTCTGCGCCGCCGCTTCCCTCGCGATGACATGCAGCAGCTCCTGCAGCTGCATGTTCGGATCGCGCAGCCCGGGGCGCTCCATGGCCGATTGGGCCAGCCGCTGAAACCGCTCCGGCAGCAGCCGCTCGTCGCCGATCGGGATGCAGCCCTGCGGCATATGCTCCGGCGGCCCCGCGCCATCGCCGCCGCTTAAATTCCATGCGCCTCTATGCCTGGAAACCGTAACGGCGCGCATGAAGACGATCTGGCACTCCAGCTCGTCGGACAGCACGGCAACGTCAACCGACATGCCCGGATGCAGGAAAAACAGCCGGTACGGCTCCGCCTCATAGACGGCGCCGTCCAGCAGCACTTCCGCCTTTCCTCTCACGACAAGGCAAAGCATCGGAAACGGCACACGGCGAAGGCGAACCACGGCTTCTCCGGTCCTTTTGTAAGTACGCACGGATGAAAACAAATACAGCGTATGTTCCATAGCAGGCAGCTAACTCCTCTATTCATCCGGCAGCCGATGTGACAATCGGGCAAAACCGGGATACTTGAAGGCATGGACGAATCGGCATGCAAACTTTACACTATTTTATGATAACAATTCTCATTATCATTGTAAAAGGGGAGAACAGACACCATGTTTCAACGTACAAAATTTGCATTTATCGCAGCAACTTTGCTGCTTTCGCTGGCCCTCGCGCTCTCAGGCTGCGGCAGCGGCAAACCCGCCGCAGGCTCGCCGCCTCCCGCCACAGCGCCGGCCACTGCCGCTCCGGCAGCTGCGGTGGAATACACCGTCAAGCATGCCATGGGCACGACAACGATCAAAAAGCAGCCGGAACGCGTCGTCGTCCTGGTCAACGACGGTGTCGAGGACATTTTGGCTCTCGGCGTCAAGCCTGTCGGCATGGTCCGGGCATGGGGCGTTGAGCCCTACTACCCGCACCTGAAAAACGATCTGCAAGGCGTGCAAATCGTCGGAGACGAGCAGCAGCCGAATCTGGAGCTTATCACATCGCTGAAGCCCGACCTGATTATCGGCAACAAGATCCGCCAGGAAAAAATTTACGATCAGTTGTCTGCGATTGCTCCGACCGTCTTGTCCGAGCGTCTGCAGGCAGACTGGAAAATCAACTTCATGCTGTTTGCCGAAGCTTTGAACAAAAAAGAGGAAGGCGGCAAAAAGCTGGCCGAATTTGACAAGCATCTCGCCGAAGTCAAGCAAAAGCTCGGAGACAAGGTGAACTCGCAAGTCTCGCTCGCCCGCTTTTACGTAGGGGATAAAGTCCGTATTTATTATAACGATACGTTTGCCGGCAATATTTTGAAAACCGTTGGCCTGAAGCGACCTGCCGTTCAAAACAAAGATACGTTCGCCGACATTATTCCGAAAGAGCGCATCCCCGAGCTGGAAGGCGACGTCCTGTTCTACTTCACGCTGGAAGACGACAAGGGCGAAACGACGAAGAACGAGAAAGCATGGCAGGAGGAAGCGCTCTGGAAAAATTTGAACGTGGTCAAAGCGGGCAACGTGCACAAAGTGAATGACGGCATTTGGAACTCGTCCGGCGGCATCATTTCGGCCAATCTCATGCTCGACGATCTCGTCAAATATTTGGTTAAATGAGGAAACGCGGCAGCTATGCGGATATGCGCAGCTGTCGCGTTTTTTATTTGAGGAAGCGCAGCAGGACGGCTTCGTACCATTTCCACGGCAGCAGCGCTTTGCCCCACAAGCCGGCGATGACGCCGCGTCCCAGAGGATACCGCAGCCGCGGTTTGGCCGAGCCGGCGATTTTCACGATCGTATCGGCCACTTCCTCCGGGTCGGAAGCGGTTGCGGCCGTCCGGCGCGAAAATTCGAGCACTTTATGCAGCGGTTTCCGGTATGCCGACTGCTCCGGGGCGCTGATGGCATCAAACCCTTTTTGCCAAATGTCAGTCCGGTACGCCCCCGGTTCGACGAGCACGACGTCGACTCCGTAAGGCTTCATTTCCAGCCGCAGCGACTCGCTGAAGCCCTCCACGGCGAATTTGGACGTGCAGTAAGGCCCGTAGCCCGGATATCCCGAGCGTCCGCTCACGCTGCTCACGTTGATGATAACGCCGGAGCGCTGTTTCCGCATGTAAGGGAGAACCGACTTGGCGACGGCGATGACGCCGAACAGATTCGTCTCCATTTGCGCCCTCCACACGTCCATCGGCACATCCTCGACAAATCCGCCCGCGGCAAAGCCCGCATTGTTGACCAGCACATCGATTCGCCCATAGGTGCGCATAATGTCCGCCACAACCGCCTCTACCGCAACATGATCGGTTACATCCATGCGAACGATTTCAAGATTTTCCGCCGAAACGCCCGCCTGCTCTGCGTGCTTAAGCACCAGTTCCCGCTTCTGCAAATTGCGCATGGCCGCGATGACGCGGTATCCGCTGCCCGCCAGAGCGACGGACGTTCGCAGCCCGAAGCCCCCTGACGCTCCGGTAACCAGCGCGACCTTCGGTTCGTTTCCCATCGGACAGAGCCTCCTTTTACAGCTTATATTTTCGCATTAGCGGTACGCCGATTTTGTCCAGGACGTTCTGGAGAAACGCCCATCCGGCCTGCCTGTAGGCCGGGAGATGCGCGCCGTATACCGCGCTGTACTCCATATCGGAGACGGCTCCGCGATTGCGTTTGAACTGCGCCGCGCCGGAGCTTTCATGAAGCAGATGCCCGCTGCGGCGGGCAATGTCAAGCAGCACCGCCGAGAGCATACGGTACAGCCCGAGCTCCTGCGGCAGCGACGTATCGTAGCCGAACACCGGAGTCGTCATGACGCCATTGCGGCAAAAATAGCCCAAAACCGCATCGATGCTCCCCGTATTCCGGCTGCGCAGCGCATGGAACTGCAGGAGCTTTTCCTTCAGCGCAAGCGCAAAAAAACGGTCGCCGAACTGCGGATTATGATACGAATATTTATCCAGGTAAAGCGACTTGTACAGGGCGGACAGCCGCGGAACGTCCTTTTCCGACAGCTGCTCGGGACCCAACACCTCGTAGCGGTGCGCCTCCAGAAGCCCGTAGTCCCGCTTCAGGAGCCAGCGCGCTTTCGCGTTCGTTCCCGCTTCCTCCGAAGGCCGGAGAAAATAAATTTGCCTGCTTGGCACAAGGCGGAATCCGCGCCGCTGCAAAGCGTCCATCAGTGCGCCGTTCGTCGTGCGGTTCAAAGAGCGGAACACCAGCGTATGCCGAGGAAATGTGTCCAGCAATAGCGCAACCGCTTCGTCGATATGCCTGTCGGACAGGTTGGGATATAAGTTCGTCGACAGCAGCCAATTGTTGACATGAACGGTCCGGTTGAAACTACCTGCTTTCAGCAGCAGCCCCAGACCGCCGAGCAGCGCCGGAAGCAGCAGCCGGGCGGCGCGCGATTTGAGCAAATACAATTCCTGTCTGGCGTAGCTGATATAGTGCGTATAAGGCGAGCAGACGTAAGAGTTCCCGTATTCGCCGTCGTTCTCGGTAACGGGCAGCACGTGTTCGTCCAACTTCAGCGCATGCAGCTTCGTCCGCACGTTGGGAATAAGCGTTTCAGCCGGCTGCTCGAAGAACGGGAGCAAAAACCGTTTCGCATACAAGCCGTCTTCCGTTTTCGGCCAATTCATGCTTTTTATCGTGTTTTTGTCATAAAAGCGAATGTCCGTCGACATGCGTAAATCTCCTTTCCACGCGGCGCAGCTTGCGGTCTCCGGGTACATGATGGAAGCTGGAAAAAAAGATTTCGGGCATCCGGCAGCCGATCCGGCAGCATAAAGCTTCAAGCGAGCTGCGGACAGCGGCTTGAACCCGAGCCCCGGTCTCCCCCCGCCTATCGTCCACCTGCAGCGAAATTTCCAGCCGCTCCGGCGCATGGAGAATCGCGCGGTAGGCGCTGACTTGCTCAGATGCGCCGATGATGCATCGGGAAATAAAATCGGGAAATACCGGCACCAGCCGCCCCCCCTCCAAGGCGGGCAAATAAAACAGATCGTCGCACCGGCCCTCAATCCGCTCGATCGCGGTAAAGGGCGAGCCGCAAGGACACGGCTCCGCCCGCTCTGTCAGCAAATCGTTAAGACGATAACGGACGATCGGCTGCGTGAATCTGGAAAAGTCGGTCACGATGGGCACGAATTTGCGCAGTCCGCGGTCCACGTACTCCTTTTGCACGCAGACGACGTCTTCGTTGAGGTGCAGCGTTCCATGCGGACAAGTGGCGGCCAAAAACCCCTCGGTGCATTGGTATACCTGATGCGCCGTCTGGCGGAAAGCCGCTTCCATGATTCGCCGGTCCAGCGGGTCGAGCACCTCGGCGACGGAGACGATGCGCTTCGGCTCGATATGCAAGCGGCCCTCCCGCTTCGCGTCGGCGAGCAGCCGCAGCATGGACGGCGGGGCAACGAGCAGCGTAGGCTTTTGCATGTTAAGCTGCTCCAAATGCTCTTCTGGGGAATCGAGCATATCATAAAACCGGAACTGCAGCCTGCGGCTGCCTACCGAGCCGTATAAATTGCTGTTCGCCCGCAGAAAAAAGGCGATCCGGTGACGGCCGAGCAGCGAGCCGGGCAAGATTTTGGCCAGCACGGTTCCGGCCCACGCAAGCCGTTCCCGCCGGCTGACCAGAAAGAGCCCGCGGTTGCCCGAAGTGCCGGAGGACAGGCCGACGGTAATCCCGCCGATCATCGGCGTAAACTCCCGCGTCCGCTCCGCCTCCAGAGCGAGCTCGAACGCCGAAGCTTTGCGGATGCCCGCCGTATTGAGCGCGTCGAAATGATCCATCATCATCTGCTTGTCGATGACGGGAAACCGGCGCCACTCCGCCACCGGCGCATCTCCCCAAAGCTCGCGGTAAAACGCCGACGCTTGCCGCACCCGTTCCAGATGGCGGCGCACTTTCTCCTCCTGCCAGCGTTCGAGCTGGCCGCGGTCGGTCCACCGCTGTCTCATCCGGGCGGCCGCGTAGCAATATGCGATTTGCAGAGTATCGGTCGGCATTAGAGCGGAACGCCTCCCTGGATCCAGTTATCCCAAATCTCGGGACAGTGCGACGGAACGATGCGAAGCTCGGGGATTTCCCGGTGCAGGCGGACCAAGCGCTCGAAGCTCTCGCCGTATTGGCGCTTGTCCGGCATGATCAGCCCGGTCAAAGGGTGCGGCGGGCGGTTCTCCCGGTACGCCCGGCTCGACCAGGCCGCATCCGCGCAGAGCAAATAATCGTGCCGTTCCGTCGACAGGAACAGGCCGATCTGCCCCTCGGCGTGGCCCGGCAGCTCAACCGCCAGCAGGCTGCCGTCGCCGAGCACGTCCATCGCGCAGGGGAACCCGAACTCGGGCGGCAGCGCGACCTGCGAGCTGCGCTCGATAAAGCGGGACCGCTGCAGGAAATCGTCCGGCAGCAGTCCCGGCAAAAAAGCTCTGCGCAGAGCGGCCATGCCGCGCAGATGCCGCACGGCATCATACGCTTCGGGCGCGTACCAAAATGCCGCGTGCGGAAAATCTTTCAATCCTGCCACATGGTCGGCATGAAAATGCGAAATGATGACGCCGTTCACCTGCTCCGGGCGGACGCCGCAAGCAAGCAGCTGCCTGACGGCGCTGTCCGGCTCACGAAACACGACCGGCGTCGTCATCCGGTACAGCCGGTTCGGCAGGCGCTCCGTCTCCGCGAGAAACCGCCCGGCATAGCCGGTGTCCCACAGCAGGAAGCCGGCCTGCGGATGTCCGATCAGCGCGAACAGCGCCGGAATGCGGCAGACGCCCGGCTTTCCTCCGCGAATCGTTACCCATTCCGGGTGTTTGCAGTAGCCGGCAGCGAACAGCTGCAGCTTCACTTTTGCCGTTGTCGGCAGCTTACTTGCCATAGCCTTCCCGCTCCTTCCACCAGGCTGCAAAAGCGTCCAGCCCCTCGTCCACGCCGATGCGGGGCACATAGCCCAAATCGCGGCGCGCCGCGCTGATGTCGAGCGTCTGGCTGCGGCCGAGCATCCCCGCCATCGCCCGCGTCAGCAGCGGCTCGCGCGATCCCGGCAGCCACAGCGCCGCCAGCTCCATCGCCGCCGCTGCCGCATAGGCGGCTGCGAACGGCAGCTTTTTCGGTCGCAGCGGCACGCCAAGCTTGGCGAACAGCCTTGCGGCCGCCTCCGCGAACGGCAGGGGCTCCCCGTTCGTGATGTTGTAGACGCGGCCCAATACATCGGCGGCTGGAGCGCTCTGGCACAAAAGGAGCGCATCGACGACGTTGTCTACGTAAGTGAGGTCGATCAGCGCCCGGCCGCCGTCAATCATCGGAACGCCCCTCGTGGCGTTCGCCGCAATAATCCGGGGCAGGATCGACGCATCGCCGGGCCCGAAAATCGCCCTCGGCCGCACGATCACGGCCGGCAGACCGGCAGCGCAGGCGCGTTCCACGGCGGCTTCCGCAAGCCGCTTCGTCGCGGCATAGGCGCTCGCCTGGCGCGCCGGCAGCGGGTCGGCCTCGCTGACGTTCATCCTGTGCGCCGCGCCGAAGTACACGCTCGGCGTGGATACGTGGATGAACCGGCCGACCCCGTGCCGGAAGCAGCCGGCAAGCAGATGTTCCGTCCCTTTGACGTTGGCGTCGTAAAAAAGCCCGTAAGCCCCCCACGATGCAGATAAAGCGCCGCAGTGAAACACGGCGTCCTGCCCGGCGCAAGCGGTGGCCGTCTGCTCTGCGCTGCGCAAATCGGCCTGCGCGAACCGGATGCCGAGAGCTTCCAGCTCGCGGCCTGCATCCGCCCTTCTTCCCATGGCGGTGACGTCCCAACCCGACCGGCAAAGCCGGACAGCCAGACGCCGCCCCAAAAAACCGGTCCCGCCGGTTACCAAAGCTCTCATAGCTCATCACCGTTCCATTCCAGATCGGATGTCGATGCTTCGATGAGCGAAATGCCCTGCGCGGAGGCGATTTTTCGCATATCGGCCAGCATCGGCAGCTGCTCCAGATACGGCCTCGGATCCGACCGTCTGAAAATGACGTCCTTGGCCGCCGCCAGCTTGCGCAGCCATTCCGGCAGGCTGCGCCAGGCGCTCTGCCCGGACAAGCCGTAAGCCAGCATCGGCAGTCCGAGCATTCTCCGCACGTGAGGCGACGGCTCGACGATGCGGCCCTGCAAAGCTTCCGGCTGCACAAAAGCATCCGCCATGCCGGGCTCCGCCGCAAGCAGATGAATGCCGCTGGTCGTCCGCGGGTTGCATTCGATCGGAAACAACCGCCCGTCCGCCGTTTCTATAAAATCAAAAGCGATTTGTCCGCTGAAATTTTCCAAGCTCACAAACTTGCGAACCCACTCCAGCGCCGCCTGATGAGCAAGCGGCTCGAAGTAAATGCTCGCGCCGCCGCCGAAAGCGTACTGCGAGCCGTAGGCCGCATGGGCGGTCAGGCGCCCCTCGAGCGCGACGCTGTACGTGCAGACGCTGCGGCCGGCAATATACTGCTGCGCCACCCAGGGGCAGCCGAACGCCTCCGGGTTTGCCGCCGGCATCTGTGCTTGTGCCGACGCTTGCGCCCGAGCTGACGCTTGCGCCTGTTCCGACGTCGAACGACCGCCGAAGGTACCGGACGGCTTCACGATCCGAACCTTGGCGGCGAACCGCGAATATTCCGGCTTCAGCACGTACCCTTCCGGGAACGCGGAAGCCGCCGCTGCGCCACCGCCGCCCGCTCCCGCGTAATCGGAGAGCTCCCCGGCGGTGCGCAGCAGCCGTGTCTCCGGCACGGCGAAGCCCAGCGCTTCCGCCCGGCGGATGAACGCCCACTTGCTGTGCAGGGTGCGCAGCTGCCCGAGCGGAGGCGCAAACACGCGGCAGCTGCGGCTGAGCCGCTCCCGCGCCGAAGCCACATAAAACACTTCCTCGCAGGTCGGAAGCAGCAGATCAATGCCCTCGCGCCGGGCGATGTCCTCCAGCGCGGAAATAAAATCGGCCGTATGCCGGGCCGGACTCGGCACCGCAAAGTTTCGTTTCACGGCCGATGAAACGCGGCACAAATGATGCGCAGCGCTCTCCGCTGCGTACACTTCGCAGCCCGCCGCAGCGAGCAGGCGGGCCAGTTCCAGGGCGGCCGGAGCCCGGCCCCCCGTGATCAGCACCCTGCGGACCGGCCGCTGCCCCGGCGTCCCTTCAGTACACAAAATCGACGCCTCCCAACGAGAAGCCCGCCGACGTTCCGAGCAAAAGCACCCGGTCGCCGCGCCCGATCCGCCCCTGCCGGATTGCCTCGTGCAGCCCCATCGGAATCGAGGCGGCGATCGTATTGCCGTGGTCCGGGGTAATGTACATCAGCTGCTCCTCCGATATGCCCAGCTTGCGGCGCAGCAGCCGCATCGCCATCGCGCTGCCCTGGTGCGGGATGACGAGCCGGTAATCCCGGATATCGCTGCCGCTTGCGGACAAAATCCGCCGCAAAAAGTCCGGAAGCAGCCTCGAAGCCATCCAGAAAATCGCCTCTCCGTTCATGTCGAACAAGTAGTCCGCTGCGGATTCTTCACCGTACTCCTTGGCATGCCGGGCGCTTCCGCCGCCGCGTATTTCCGAATAATGCGCACCGCCGCTGTACGTCTCCATCGCCGCAAACACGATGCCTGAGCGCTCTTCCGACCCCGCCTGTTCGATAACAGCCGCTGCCGCCCCATCCCCGAACAGGGCGGCGCTCTCCTTGTGCTGCCAGTTCAGTCCTTTGGACGCCACTTCCGTCGATACCAACAGCACCCTTTTGTAGCGCCCGGCGTGAACCATGTACGACATGATATCCAGCCCGGCCACAAAACTGAGGCAGGTGGAATTGATGTCGAACGAAGGCACACCCGATTGCTCCTGCCCCATCGCTCTCTGAATCAGAGCAGCCGTACACGGGATCGGCTGTTCCATCGTGCCGCTGACGCAAACGAGGCAATCGATTTCCGCAAAATCCCGTCCGGCAGCTTCAAGCGCCCGCTGCGCCGCCCTCGCTCCCATTTCGGAAGCAGTCTCTTTATCGATAAAATGCCGGGTCAGCACATTCGTCTTTTTGCTCACCCAGCCCTGTGCAACGTTCAATTTGCGGTCCATTTCCGCAGCCGTAATCCGGCGCCCCGGCAAATAGACCCCTGTTCCCGTTATTTTCACTTTTAGCATCATGCTGCCCTCCAACGATGTGACGTTCTCCTTGTTCCTATTGTAAGGGAACGCAGCATAATTCATAGTACTAAGTTCGACTAGTACCTTAATTCGACAAAACTTATTTCGACAAAACCGGCGGCAATTCCTCCGCGGGTACCATAGCAATAATCGCCAGGAGTAGTCACTTGCAGGAAAAGCGATGCAGAAAAGCCGGATGACGAATACGTCACCGGCCATGCGCCAAAAACCTGCAAAAGTGCAGGCTTTTTCCGCATATGTGGTTCGTTTTGAGGAAAAGCCTGCAATTGTGCAGGAATTCCCGGCTCAAACCGCTTTGAGCTCATATATACGCTGAAAAGCCTGTATTTTTGCAGGAATATTGCGCTGCAGGCGTACTGTCGGGGAAAAAGATGCACTTTTGCAGGCTTTTTAGGCTGGGGACAGATGAGAGCACTGGATTGTGGGGGATGGGCGACGGTAGATCTGGTTTGTCGGCGGACGGCGGACAGATGGCGGCAGATCTGGTTTGTACGCGGGCGGTATACGGATGGCGGTAGATCTGGTTTGTCGGCGGACGGCGGGCAGGGCGCGGCAGGTCTGGTTTGTATGCGAGCGGCGAGCAGGGCGCGGCGGCACTGGTTTGTCGGCGAGCGGCGAGCAGGGCGCGGCGGCACTGGTTTGTCGGCGAGCGGCGAGCAGGGCGCGGCGGATCTGGTTTGTCGGCGAGCGGCGAGCAGGGCGCGGCGGCACTGGTTTGTCGGCGAGCGGCGAGCAGGGCGCGGCGGATCTGGTTTGTACGCGGGCGGCTGGCAGGGCGCGGCAGGTCTGGTTTGTTCGCAGGCGGCGGGCAGGTGGCGTCAGGTCTGGTTTGTACGCGGGCGGCTGGCAGGGCGCGGCGGATCTGCTTTGTACGCGGGCGGCAGACGGATGGCGGCGGGTCTGGTTTGTATGCGGACGGCGGGCAGGGCGCGGCGGATCTGCTTTGTATGCAGCGGCGAGCGGACGACGGCGGCTTTGGTTTGTATCCGGCGACCGACGGAAGTCGCCGAAACCGTCCTCCTTCAATGAAGTTCAATTGAAGGAGGGCGCGGTTTCGGCACGCATCGTTGGTGTTTATTACTTGCCGTATCTTCCTTTGATTTCCGGCTGGATTTTGGGCGCTAGTGCTTTCATGGCCTGTTCGGCTGTTTCTTTGCCGAGCCAGACCGGGTCCAGCGCCGAGAAGCTCATGTCCGTCACTTTTCCGAAATTGACCAGGTAGTATCCGGGGCTTGCTTTTCCGTTGTTCAGCAGGTTATGCATGAAGATTTGTTATGTACAGCAAAGTGACGAAAACATTGTTTTGCGTAATGAATTTCTTTTGCGTAATTTGCACGCCGCTTGCATTGAATTCGCTCTGCCAGTAACTCGGCGTCTGCAGCCGTTTGGACACATTCTCGCTGAAGCTTCCCGGTGAAACGGCAACGGTGTAGGCGTCCCTATCGTTCAAATTGTCCTGATACGCAAAAGAACCCGCAAAGCCGAGGACGCCCGGATTGTGCACCTTCATATAGGCGCTCCTGCCCCTCGTCATCAAATCGGAGCCTTCCGGATCGTTGCCGGGTCTGGACAGCATGCGGTCCATCCAGAAATCGGTCCCGCCCTTCTCCGTATCGTACATCGCTTGCATCATGCTGTTCACGGTATAAGACACAGGTTCGGCAGGCACCGGATTCGCCGCCCCGCCAAATACGGGCATTCCCGGGTCGTTAGCCGCAAGCGCCGGACTCGGACTGGCAAGCAGCGTCAGAACGGGAATACAAACGGTCAAAACGGCAAGCACTTTTTTGAAACCCTTTGCATCGGTTGGCATGTCATACCTCCTTGCGCTCGTCTATGAGCAGAATCAACATGATCAAAGCCGGCTTTCAGAACCGAGAAGGTTGGGCGCTGCCTGGTGAAGGAGGAACGGAGCGTAGGTGTGGCTACGTGAGTACCGGACTTCCCAGGCTCGCTCAAGATTCGACGCCGAGTACGCTTCCCCGATTCGCTTCGTTATCAAAGTCGGCTTTTTTAACCTCCTTGCCTAGCCTTTGATGCCGGTCATGGTGATGCCTTCTATCAGCGCCCTCTGCGCGAACAAAAACAGCAGCAGCGACGGCAGCACGATGATCGAAGTGGCGGCCATCATGTAATTCCACTGCGCCGAGTACGAGCCTTGAAACAGCGTCAAGCCGAGCATAAGCGTGTAGTGCTTCTCGGACGTGATGAACACGAGCGGACCGAGAAAATCGTTCCAACTGGCCAAAAACGCCAGCAAACCGACGACGGTCATCGCCTGCTTGCCGAGCGGCACGATGATGGTCCAATAAATTTGGGCGTGCCCGGCGCCGTCCATTTTGGCCGCTTCATCCAGATCGCGCGGAATCGACAGGAAAAACTGCCTGAGCAAAAAAATATGAAACACGCCGCATCCAAACCAGGACGGAGCAATAAGCGGCACGAGCGTGTCGGTGAGCCCAAGCATTTTCCAGCCGATGAAATGCGGGATCATGACGGCGAAAAAAGGCAGCATCATCCCCGTCAAAATGACTCCGAACACGCGGTTCCTCCCCGGCCACTGAATTTTCGAGAAACTGTAGGCGCACATGGAAGCGGTCAGCAGCACGCCCAGCACGGAAAGCCCGGTCACCAGCACACTGTTCAAAAAGTAAGTGCCGAAAGGATAATTGCCCAAAGCAGTAGCAAAATTGCTCCATTGCAAAGCTGCCGGAATAAACTGCGGCGGTTTCTGAAAAATTTGGCCCATATCGATTAAAGTCGTACGAAAAATCCAATAAATGGGAAACAAACAAATGATGCTGCCCATGAGCAAAATGGCATAAATCGCTGCCTGCGAAAGCATATGTTTAGTCTTCATTGGCGCCGCTCCTGGTCTTCGTAATAGACGAGCGAGTTGGAAAGCTTGAAGCATACGCCGGTGATCAGCAGCATGACGAGAAACAGCAGCACCGCGCTGGCGCTTGAAGTGCCGAACCTGGAAAACTGGAAGCTTTCCTTGAACAAATAATACACGTACAAATAGCTGGCCTTGTTCGGCCCGCCCTGCGTCATGACATGCGGCTGCACGAACGTTTGAAACCCGTTGATAAAGCCGATAACCGTGTTGAAAAAAACAATCGGCGAGCTCATCGGAACGGTAATATACGCAAGCTTATGCAGCGCGCTGCCGCCGTCGACCTCGATGGCTTCGTACAGGTGGGACGGAATATATTGCAGTCCGGCCAAAAAAATGACGATCATGTTGCCCGTCGTCCACAAGCTCAACAAAATGAACGTCGGCATCACCGTGCTGTCGGACGACAGCCAAAGCGAGGTCGGCAGATGCAGACTGTCCAGCACATAGTTCACGACGCCAAAATCCGGCTGCAGCAGCCACAGCCAAATCATGGAGGCGGCGGCAGCGGGAATGATGACCGGCAAATAAAAAATCGCCCGAAACACACTCCTGCCTTTAATCCGCCGGTTCAAAAGAATCGCCATCGCAAACGCAAACACGACTCCGGCCGGCACGCTGATCAGCACATAGTACGCAGTGGCCCGCACGGCAGGAAAGAAAAAGGTGTCCTTGCCCCCCAAAAGGTCCCTGTAATTCACCAAACCGATAAAACGGGGAGCCGAAACTACATTGTACTCGGTAAAGCTCAAAATGAACGTATACGCCAGCGGTCCGACTACAAAAATCAGAAATCCCAGCAGCACCGGCGACGCAAATAACAGTCCGGCTATCCACTCCCTGGTTGCTCTCTTTTTTACGAAAACAATGACATATCAGCCTCCTTGCCGCAGATGCACATTCGCAGCGCCTATGTAAACCGATTATAATGTTCGCGCTTTCAAACGGAAATTCGAATGATTTTGTTTTGGTGGACTAAACTTGGTTTTCTAATAAATGTCCACTAATCCAACATATGCACACCCCTGGCTTCACAAATAAAAACGCCGCCCCTGAACGGAGCGGCGCACTCGAATAATCTCTCAGTATTGGTTGAAATACGCTTGAATCTTTTGCGGATCTTGGGTTTTGGCGAGCGCCAACATCAACAAGATGCGTGCTTTTTGCGGGCTGAGATTGTCGGAAGTGATAAATTTATTGTCGTCATCCATTTTTTCTCTGGTAACTATACCTTCAGGCACGCGGGTACCGCGAACAACGGCAACACCTTTTTTTACAGCATCCTGCAGACCCGGAAGCGTTTTCTCATGAATGGAGCCGTCGCCTGTACCGGCGTGGATAATGCCCTTTGCTCCGGCTGAAACCGCGGCGTCAACCAATATACGGTCGTCATTGGCATGAGAGTAGACGATATCTACGCGCTTCAAACTATCTTCAGTCATGTTGCGAATGTCAAATTCGGACTGGCTTGTATGTTTTTTAACCGGCAAGTTGTAAAAGTAAGGTTTACCTCCCTGCATATATCCAAGGTAACCCAGTTCCGGATTTTTGAAAGTATCAACGCCGGTAGTGCTGGTTTTAAAAGTATCGCGAGCGTTTCCGATCTTGTCGTTCAAGGAAATCAGGACACCCTTGCCCTGGGCTTCTTTAGAACCGGCTAACGCTACAGCGTTGTACAGGTTTAACGGGCCGTCAGCCGATATGGCCGTAGAGGGACGCATGGAACCGACGATCACGACCGGTTTGTCGGAATGAACGGTCAAATCGAGGAAATAGGCAGTCTCCTCCAATGTATCGGTACCGTGGCTGATGACAACGCCGTCATACTTCGGATCATCCAATGTCTTTTGGACTTCCTTCGCCAGCTTGATCATGATGGCATCGGTATTGGATGTGCCTGAATCGATTTTCGCCACTTGGGCAGCGGACAGGTTGGCAATATCTTTTAGCGATGGCACCGCTTCAATAAGCTGATCCGGAGTCAGAACCCCCGCTTGATAACCGGTAGTTTGCGTGGCAACAGAGCCGGTTCCGGCGATCGTGCCGCCCATTGCCAAAATTTGAATGTTGGGCAAATTGGATTTGACGGCATTGCTCGAATTTGTAACGGGAGCCGGGTCATTTGGGGCCGTATTTTTTGTTTGTGCTTCCGTTTGGTTTTTCACCGCACACCCTGAAGATATGAGAGATAATGTCAGTACAGCGATAGCCGCGACTTTCTTCCCGGTTAATTTCTTCACTTGAAAAATTCCCCCTTAAAGACATTTGGCTCAACTTTAGATTGATATTAAACCGCTTACATTATTCAGTCTAAACCCTCAACTATAAAAATCTACACGAACCTACAAAACCGGTTCGAGTACTTCTCACGAATTGACGCAAGCTGTTTTGGGGGTAAAAAAGCTTGCACTTTCCAGGCAGCCCGAGAAAGTCGCGGCACTATTCAGGGCTAGGGGAACCCGTGAGACCGCTTTTTCCCAACTTGCGCCTCACCCGGCGCAGGCCGTGGAACTGCGCAACTGGGCAGAAAACAGCTTGGCAGGAATGCGGTCGACTGACCGCCGTCATGCAGCGCAGCACCGCGCGCTGGGAGCTGCACGGGATGCAGAAAAAACCTGCAAATGTGCAGGTTTTCCCTCTGAAATCGGCTTGTTTTGGCGAAAAACCTGCAAAAGTGCAGGAATTTTCGCTGAAAGTGAACCTGATCCTATGTCCCCGCTGAAAAGCCTGCACAATTGCAGGAATTCTCCGTATCCAGCGATCAAGGAAGCAAATTCATGTATTTTTGCAGGTTTTCTTCGTGCAGCCAGGCAGGTTGTAGCTATCGCCACTGACGCAGGGGTTTCCGGGCAGCCTGACTTTTGCGCAGGCTTACTCCCCGAATAGCCGCCTCATCGCCGGCACATCAGCCCTTCACACCGCCGACAGTCATTCCTTTGACAAAGTACTTTTGCAGGAACGGGTAGACGAGGATGATCGGGACGCTGGCCACAATCGTCATCGTCGCGCGGATCGTCGTCGGCGTTACGGTCAGCGCGCCGGTGTTGCCGCTGCTGGCGAATACGTCGGCTGCCGACTGGGACGTCGTCGTGTTCGTATTTTGCAATATTTTCATCAGTTCGTATTGCAGCGTGCTTAGATTATCTTTGGACGAGTTGTACAAAAATACGTCGAACCACGAGTTCCACTGCCCGACCGCGCTGAACAGTGCAACGGTAGCTAGTACCGGCACGATGAGCGGCAGTACGACCCGGATGAACATCGCGAAGTCCCCTGCTCCGTCGATCCGCGCCGCTTCCAGAATGCCGTCGGGCAGCCCGTCGATAAACGAGCGGATGACGATCAGGTTGAATACGCCGATCAGGCCGGGAATGATGTATACCCAGAAGCTGCCGACCATGCCGAGATCGCGGATAAGCAAATATCCCGGAATGAGGCCGCCGCTGAAATACATCGTGAAGATGAAAGCGACCGAGACGAATTTGCGCAGCACGTACTCCCGGCGGGAAATCGTGTAGGCGACCATCGCCGAGCAGAACACCGTCACGACGGTGCCGATCACCGTCCGCAGAATCGAAATGAACGTCGAATGAATAATGAGCGCCTCGCTGAATACGTATTGAAAATTTTTCCCGGTCCACACTCTCGGCCACAAATAAATGCCTCCGCGAACCGCGTCGTTCGCATCGTTCAAGGCTACGGCCAACGTGTTCAGAAACGGATACAGCGTCACGATGACCAGACAAAGCATAAACCCGATATTGAATATGTCGAACAAACGGTCTCCCGGGGAAGAATAGCGTCTGTTCGAACGTTTAACGCGCACGGTTTCCAAAGCCGAACGCCCTCCTTCCGTCTAGAACAACCGGGCTTCTCCGGCCCGTTTGGCAATCTGATTGGCGCTGATCAAAAACACGAAGCTGACCACCGTCTTGAAAATGCCCGCCGCCGTCGCCAGCGAGAAATTCCCTAACGAAATCCCGTATTTCAGCACGAAAATATCGAGGTTTTCCGAATAGTCGACGGTCATTCCGTTGCCGAGCAAATATTGCGGCTCAAAGCCGGACTCCAGAATGTTTCCCAAATTCATAATGAGCAGTATGATAAAAACCGGTTTTAAACTTGGCAGCGTAATGTGCAAAATGCGTTGGAGCCTGCCCGCTCCGTCCATTTCCGCGGATTCGTAAAGCGCCGGATCGATCGTCGTCATCGCCGCCAAATAAATGATCGTGTTCCAGCCGACGTTTTTCCATACCTCGGAAGCTCCGAGAATGCCCCAGAAATATTCGCCTTTGCCAAGCCACAGAATCGGTTCGTCAATCAGATGCAATTGCAGCAGGATCACGTTGATGATACCGCCGTCCGTCGACAAGGCGCCTGAAATAATACTTGCCGCGACAACCCAGGAAATAAAGTGAGGCAAATAGCTGATCGTCTGCACGACTCTTTTAAAGAAAACTTGCCGAAGCTCGTTGAGCAAAATCGCCAGCGCGATCGCCGTAGCGAAGCCGAGAACAAGATTGATCACACTCATCGCAAACGTATTGCGCAGGACGCGAAGAAATGCTTCATCCTGAAACAAAAACTTGAACTGATCCAACCCGACCCAGGTTTGCTCCGCGAACTTTTTGGCCGGCCGGTAGTTTTGAAACGCCATCGTCCAGCCCCACAGCGGGACATATTTGAACATGAACAGCCAGATCAGAAACGGAACCGACATGGCGAACAACGCTTTTTGCCTGCCGAGCTTGTGCCAAAACAGCGCAATTCCCGTCGATTTCCCGGACAGCTTTGTTTGGCCAGCCATCTTATTTGCAGTAGGGCTCTCCATAGAAAATCACTCGCTCCTCCAAGACTTGCTTGTCTTTTTCCGGTAAAAAGACGCCGGGCACTTGCCACACCCGCCCGTGCCCGGCGCCCCGTGACGCTATTTGGACCAATCGCCTGCCGCGCGGGCCTGCACGATTTTGGTGACGAACGTTTCGTATCCTTTTACGTCCAATTTGTTCATTTGCGCCGTGTAATCGCCCCACAATTTGTCGAATTTGTCAGGCGCGGCGAGAATCATTTCCGGGTAATATTTTTTCTGGACATCGCTGCTTTTTTGCCCGAAAATTTGTTCCGGCGTGCCCTGGCCTTTGTTGATGCTCCATGCGGGATACCAAGGGCGTTCGTCCGGCGTGCTCAACAAATCGGTAAACACTTTCGCGTTGTAAGCTTTCAATATCGTTTTGTCGCCGTCGGTGAAATTTTTCTCGGCTACCGAAGGCTGCTTGTTCGGATCGAACGCATTGCCGTCCTTGAGCACGGAGGAATTGCCGTAGCGCGGCCAGTTCCAGGCGAAATCCTTAAGCCCGAAATCCTCATAAAACTTGGGATCGGCGACTTTGGCGATTTGCTCGTCCGTGCGGTAAAACTTCCCTTTGTCGTCGACTTCATAGGTTTGGCCTTTGATGCCCCACTGCATCAGCACCTGGTTGTCTTCTTTCAGTAGGTTGTCCCAAAACTTGACGATGCGAACCGGGTCCTTCGCGCTTTTGGTAATCGCGACGCCGCGGTTGTTCACGAAGCCCGGGGGATCGAGGTACTGGTCCTTCGTGCCTTTATCGAACACGATCGGCAGCGGCATGTAGCGCTTGTCGTCGATACCGGCTCTTTTCAGATTGTTGCGGGCGTCGCCCACCTGCCAGTCGTATGCGAAGTAGCCGATCACACGGCCGGAAGTCAATTTGGCCAAATATTGATCTTTATTCATCGTGAACGACTCTTTGTCGAACAAGCCTGCGGCGTTCATGTCGTTCAGCTTTTTCACCCAACGCTTGGTGATGTCGTCCACGGCGTACACTTTCGCTTCGCGCGACTTCATGTCGACGATCACGTCGCCGTCGTTCGGATAGCCGGCCAGATGCATCGGCGGATTCGTAATCGTAAAAAAGTTCGTGTCATAGGTCAGCATCGAGAACCCGATCGTATCCTTGCCGTCGACCTGCGGATGCTTGTCCTTGTACTGCTTGATCAAATCGAAGTATTCGTCAAGCGTCGTCACCTTCGGATAGCCCATTTCCTTGAGGACGCCGCGCTGAATCCAGAACGCCCCTTGATCGACGTTCGGGTTGGCGATGTAGCCCTGATTCGCGCTGAAAGGAAGATGATAAATTTTACCGTCTTTTTGCTTCATTTTGTTAAAATACGGGCCATACACGCGCTTGATGTTCGGACCGTATTTCTCAATCAGGTCGTCCAGCGCTATGAACGCTCCGGCGTCTAAAAACTTGTCGATTTCGCCCTCCGGCTGAATAACGTCCGGGTATTCGTTGCTGGCGATCATGACGCCGGCTTTGGTCTTCGATTCGCCGACCAGCTTCTCCAGCTTGAAATTGACCCCCGTCTGCTTCTCCAGCTCTTTGCCGATCGGCGTCTCGTTCGTATTGATGTTCTTGCCTGCATTAAAAATAAACATCGAAAATGTAACCGGCGCCTTGTCGTCCGCCGAAGCAGCCGTGCCGCCGGGGCCGGCCGCCGCGCCCGAAGCGCCGGGCTTGGCCGTATCCGCACTGCCGCAAGCGCTTAACGAAAGCGTCAGCAGCAAGCCGGCCGTAAACCATTTTAACTTCTTCATCCTGGTTGAAACTCCCCTTTCAAACGATTCGCTGTAAGCACTTTCATTATAAAGAATCGCTATTATTTTGATTACCCGGCAAACTTTAGCATCTTCTTAGGAAAGCATAGATGCCGCATCCGCGCAGTCGCGGTCAGCCGGAATCGAGATCGTAACGGCCGTCCCACGGCCGTATTCGCTGGAAATAGCGACTTGAGCGCTGCTGCCGTAATACAGCTTCAATCGCAAATAAGCGTTCTTCATGCCGACGTGCTCCTTGACCTCTTCGCCGCTCATCATGTATGCGTGCAAGGAAGCGAGCTTCTCCGGAGGCATGCCGATCCCGCTGTCCGACAGCGTGAACAGCAGCCGTTCGGCGCTGCGCTGCGCCTTCAACTCGATCATGCCCTCGCCCTGCTGCGGCTCGATGCCGTGAATGCTGGCATTCTCGATGAACGGCAGCAGCGTCATTTTCGGAATCGTGCAGTCGTAGACCGATTCGTCCACATCGAAGCGGTAGCTCAGCTTGTCGCCGAACCGGTACCGCTGAATTTCCAGAAAACACAGGATCAGGTCCATCTCATCCCGGAACGTGACCCAATCCCCGCCCCATTCCAGGGAACGGCGGAACATTTTCGCCATATTTTTAATAATTTTGGCCGTTTCGTTTTCCTCTTTGATGATGCTGCGCATGCGGATCGTTTCAAGGGCGTTGAACAGAAAATGCGGGTTGATCTGGCTTTGCAGGGCGTGCAGCTGCGATTGGCGTCGCTTCAGCTCCAGGTCCTTCTTCTGGATATCGGCGATATAGACGTCATCGATCAGGCTTTTGATCTGGACGGTCATCCGGTTGAATTCGCGCGTCAGCTGGCCGATTTCGTCCTTGGATTCATTTTCGCCGATCAGCTCGAAATGTTGGTTTTTCACTTTTTTCATATGCTGCACAATGCGGACGAGGCGGACGTGCAGCGAGCGGCTGATCCAAATAATGAGGAGCGTCGGCAGCAAAATGTTGGCGAGCGCCAAGTAAATGACGAATTCCCGCGACTTGCGCACCGCGTCGAGGACGTGCGAATCGGAGATGAGCACGATGCGCCACCCGTTCAAGTAATTGACGGTGTACTTTTCCTCCAGCACGATCGCATCTTTCGGCACTGGCAGCGTATTGAAGTTGATCTGCCCCCGGCTCCAGTCCAGGCCCGTATCGGTCGAATACTGGATGTCCCCCCTGTCGTCCAGCAGGTAGAGGCGTCCCTGCAATGTCTGGCTGCCGAACAACTGCTTGATGGCGTCGGGGCTCAGGTCGATTTTCAAATATTTGTTGTATGTATTCTGGGAGGCAAAATAATTCATATACCGGATGAGCGTAAGCCCGCTGAACGAGTCCTCCCGAGAGCCGGCGCGAATGACGAGCGGATACGTTTGCCCGGCGCGGAGCGATTGCTGCAAGCTGCGGTACCACGCCTCCGTCCGCGTAACGTCCGTAATCGGATGCACGCCGCCCGAATCGATAATCGTCGGATTGTCGGTATACAGCTCAATCGACGAGATTTCCTTGTAAATCGGCGTATATTTGCTGAGCACTCCCGCGATCTGCGAATTGTACTGGCGGACGAAGCCGATCGCCTCGGTATACTTTTGCTCCAAAGCCTCGTTCAACAAATTATCGGTATAAAAAACGGACGATATCCCGACGGCGTTGTCGATTTTGGCGCGGAAATCGTTTCTCAGCTTTTCCAGATTCAATGAAATATCTTCCATTTTTTGCCTCTTCACGTTATGCGTCGTAATGCTGTAAAAAATGAGATTTGTCAGCAAAATCGGAATGAACACGCACAGCACATACAGCATCAGCAGCTTGTTCCGCAGCCTTACATTGTCAAGTTGAAAGAACCGTTTTTTCATCTGAGCAGCCGCCTCGTTTGGTCAAAAGTTTTTTCCGGTACTCGGATGGAGGGAGTCCTTCAGTTTTTTCGAATTGGGTCACGAAGTAGTCCGCATTGTTGAAGCCGACCTTTTCGGCAATTTCGTAAATGCGCAGGTCCGTTTGCCTGAGCAGCTGCTTGGCCTCCCCGATGCGGATCGACAGCAGAAACTCGTTGAAATACATGCCGTATTTCTTCTTGAACAATTGGCCGACATATACGGGATTCATAAAAAATTCGGCGGCGATGCTTTTGAGATTGATGTTTTCTTGATAATGCTTTTCGATGTAAGCTTTGATTTTGTGGATGCTGCCTTTCGTCTGCTCGCCGCGCAGCCGGTCCATCCATTCGGCGCTTTCCAGCATGAACGCCCGGAACAGCTCGCCAAGCTGCTGCAGGGTAAGCGAGTGGCGGTCCCACTCCAGCATCGGCCTTAACGCAGCCAGCCGCTCAACCGGGCCCTCCATGCTCTGCAGGATGCCGACCGCTTTATGCACGTAACGGTTCAAAATCGCGCGAATCGCGTCTTTGGCCATCGGCTTTGCCGCGAGTTCCGCAAACAGCCGCTGCACCCCCGCGCTGAGCCGGTCCGTATCGCGCTCTTCGGCCGCTTCGACGATCGCATGAAACAAGCTGTCATCCGGCTCTGCGTAGACAAGGGGAACCACCTTCGCCGTCTCGTGAACGATCACCCCTTTCAAGCTCTGCACATACTTGTACTGAAACGCCTCATTGGCGGTCCGGACCGATTGTCCGAGCGACTGTAAATCTTCCACGCCGATGCCGACGTACACGCAGACCGGGTGGCGAAGACGCCGCTCCAGCTCGTTTTGCAGCGCTCCCGCGAACCGCTCCGCGCTCCCTCCATGCTGCTGCAGCATGTCGCTGCCGACGATGAAAGCGCAGTGGTTGCGGCGCAGAGCATACGCGAGCCCGGAGGAACGCCCCGTCAGCGAGCGAAGCGCTTCCGCAACGGTCAACGGGTCGTCGGCCTCCCGGCCTGCGGGCACCCCGCCCTCCGCGCCGACGCCGCGGTTGATTTCCACAATGCCGCAGCGCACGAGCGCGCCTTTGGGGACGCAGACAAGAGGCGCCAGCTCCCGCAGCGCGGCATCCGCATTGCTGCCGCAGGACAGCTGCTCGAACAGGCTTGCCAGGGCCTGCCGGCTCAGCAATTCGCGGCGCCGGCGCTCGGCGCCGATTTGCTGCGCCAGCTTGCGCAGCATTTCCTCCAGATCCTCTTCCTCGATCGGCTTCAGCATATAGTCGCTTACGCCGTGCCGAAGCGCGGTTTGTGCATACGCAAAATCGTTGTAACCGCTTAAAATAATAAACTTGCAAGTGCTTATGCCGCGCGTTTGCACCTGCTCGATGAGCTGCAGGCCGTCAAAAACAGGCATTCGAATATCCGTGATGACCACATCCGGCTGTTCCTTGGCGATGATGTCAAGGGCGTCTTGTCCGTTGTCCGCTTCATAGCAGACGCTGTAGCCGAGCCCTTCCCAGTCGATCATGCCGAGCAGACCCATGCGCACGTAAGGCTCATCGTCAACCAGCAAAACTTTGTACATAGGAGCATCCGTTCCTTTCCTGAAAAAGATGGCAAAGCGAGCCCGGCAGCATGTACCGGGCTCGCGTTCGTTATGTAAGTATCGGCGTCTGGCTCATATTGTACGGGATATCGGCCGATTCGCAAAGGAATTTTTACGCCCGCAGCTGCGCAACCCGGTAAAACGAGCCTTTCGGGGCATGCCCGGCATCAAACAGGAAAGGCCAATTTTTTCTGCCTTGCGCCGGAAAATTGTCGAGCCACGTATAGTCGTCCGCTGCGCCCCAGAACGTCACGGCTGTTATGACGCCCTTGTATTCGTTGAACAACCTGAAAATGTCTTCGTACCGGCGCTGCTGCAGCTCCATCATCGCTTCCGTCGGATGCACGATGTCCGTGCGGCGGTCGTTAAATTCAAAAACGGACAAATCCAGCTCCGTAATTTGCAGCTGCAAGCCGAGCGCCGCGTAGCGCTCGATGGCTTCGCGGATTTCGTCCAGCGGCGGGCCGTAAATGTTCCAGTGCCCCTGCAGGCCGACACCGTGGATCGGCACGCCCTGACGGAGCAGCGACTGGACCAGGCCAAATATTTTCTCCCGCTTCACCGGGTCGGTCTCGTTGTAATCGTTGTAAAACAACAACGCGTCCGGGTCCGCCCGATGCGCGTATTCGAACGCTTTCGCGATATAGTCCTCGCCGATCGACTCCAGCCACCCGGACTTGCGGAGCGTCCCGCCCTCGCCGTCGTCAATCGCTTCGTTGACGACGTCCCACGCGTATACCGCGCCGCGGTACCGCTTCACGACGCAGTCGATGTGCTCCCGCATCCGCTCCAGCAGCACGTCCCTAGCCGCGGGCTTCCCGTCAGCGCCGGCAAAAACCCAATCCGGCGTCTGGTTGTGCCAGACCAGCGTATGGCCGCGCATCTTTTTGCCGTGCTGCGCCGCAAAATCGACAATCGCATCGGCACGCTCAAACGTGTAGCGGCCAGGCTCAGGATGAATCTCGCTAAATTTCATATGATTTTCTGCGGTCAGACTGTTGTAGTGCGTCACAAGCAAATCGGCTTGCGTCTGCAGCGTCTGCGGGCTCACGGCCGCCCCGATATCGAAGCTGCCTGCGAACAGCCGGTATAATGACGGAACTGGCTCCTTGCGATGATCCATACGGTTGACTCCTCCTGAAACGTACAAAATGTCCGGCAGCGCCTTCCGCGCGTTTGGAAAACGCTTGCATTTCTTCAAGTATACCGCTGCGCGCCGCATCCGGTTACCCGACAAATTAAATGCCTTGCTTTGAAAAGTTTAGTTGAGTTACTTTCATCAAGGATACTTAATGAAAACCTTTTGCGTACTTTGCAGAATGCCCGCTTGCATATATAATTTTCACAACCCGGTTTAAGAAAGGATGAGCACCAGTGAAATATAGAAATGTAGGAAAAAGCGGACTCAAAGTGAGCGAAATCGGCCTCGGCAGCTGGCTTACTTACGGTACTGCGGCCGAGCAGCAGGCTGCCGACGCGTGCGTTCGCAACGCGTTTGAAAGCGGAATCAACTTCTTCGATACGGCCAACGCCTACAACACCGGCGAAGGCGAAAAAGCGATCGGAGCCGCGCTCAAGCCGTATGAAAGGTCCAGCTACGTGCTGTCGACCAAAGTGTATTTCCCGATGGGTACAGGCCCGAACGACCGCGGACTTTCCCGCAAGCACATCATGGAGCAATGCGAAGCCAGCTTAAAGCGGCTGGGCACCGACTACATCGACATTTATTTTTGCCACAGGTACGATCCGAACACGCCTCCGGAAGAAACACTGCGCGCTCTGGACGATTTGACGGCGCAGGGCAAAATCCTATATGCCGCCGTCAGCGAATGGAGCGCCGCCCAAATCGCGGATGCTGCAGGCATCGGCAAAAGACTCAACTTGCGGCCGCTCATTTCCAACCAGCCGATTTACAACATGTTCGAGCGCTATATCGAGCGCGAGGTAATCCCCGTGTCCGTTCGGGAAGGCATCGGGCAAATCGTCTTTTCGCCGCTCGCCCAAGGCATTCTGACCGGAAAATACAAGCCCGGACAAGCGCTCCCTGCGAACAGCCGAGCGGCGAACAGCTCGATCAACGGCGTCATCGGCAGCTATTTGAACGATCAGGTGCTGGGCTGCGTGCAGGAGCTCGAGCGGTTGGCCGGCGATCTCGGCATCAAGCTGTCGCAGCTTGCGCTGGCATGGGTGCTGAGAGAGCCGGGCGTCAGCTCCGCCCTGATCGGCGCAACCAATCCGCAGCAGATCGAGGAAAACGTACAAGCCGTGGACATCACGCTTGCACCGGAGACGCTCGAACACATCGAGCGGATTCTCAAGCAGGTGGAGGGCTTCGCCCCGGCCCGCTAAACCGAACAAGGGACCGGCTCCAAGCAGCATTATCTGCCGGGAGTCAGGTCCCTGTTTTTATCAGGCCAGGCGCGCACTCCTAATGCTGCATGACCTGTATGAAGTTAGGTTTTATTTTATCTATGCTGATTAATGCTGAAAATAATCGTTGCCCCTCGAAGAATTTGTAACTGGAATTTCCAATGAACGCATCTTGGTGCCATTTATTCACGCTATAAATCAATTAAAAAACACAGATTTTCCGGTGCTCTTCCGGTCAAGGCTTCCTTCGTCGAAAGAGGTGAATGGCGATAGCCAGCACAGGGATGACGATGCCGTTAAAATAAAAATACGAAGGGGCTGTTAATAAAACAAAGTTTTTTTCTGTTTGGCTATCGCGTAAAAAAAACATGCTGCCGGCCCAGATAAGCATTCCCGTACTCCATACGAGCGGCCGGTACTGTTTTAGTTGGAACAGCTGTTTGAGCCCAGAGGCGATACAGTAATGCAGCACGATGATATCGATAAAGGTCGTAGCGATCAGCACCGTTACATAAATTGTATCCAACCGTTCGACAAAGGTGCCGATCCGGATCGTCCGAACAACTTCCAAAATGGGATAGCCCGAGTAGGTACGGGTTTGTCCCAGTATCAGAGTCGTTGACAATTCGGTGAATAAGCCCGTTAAACCGACGAGCGTCCCGATTATCAGGAGAGTGCGCCCGACCCGGAACCCTTTTTGCAAAGACGGTGCTAAAAATAAGGTCACGATGAACTTCATACCCGCTGCCCATGGAACCATGGATCCCCGCAGGACAGGACCTAATCCGTCCGCAAGTACGGGTTGGATATTGGTGATATTCGCGTTTCTCATGGCCATCAGAAACAAAAAAATCGTCAGTGCGACTGTGACGGGAGACACGATTTCCGCCAGCCGCCCAAGCACTTCCAACCCCATATAGACGGCATAGGAGACGGGAAAGATAAACAACGCCGTAATGACATAGTTCGGGGTATTCGGAAAAAGGGTGTTGTTCAAAAAAAGCATCGTTTCCAACGTATCAATGCACGTTATCATGTAAATCCAAAATAGGATCCACATCGCGATGGTCGATCCCAACCACCGGCCGAAAGCCGTGTGGAGACCTTCGATCAAGGTTAGATTCGGAAACGTCTTCATGAAGCAAACGATGACCGCCGTAATAGCAACGACGCTAAGTATAAAAGTAAGCCCGATCATCCAGGCGTCTCGAACAACAGATTGGCCGATCGCAAATGGATAAATCAGAATGCCAAGGCCAAGGATCTGGAAATAAAGAATAAAACCCAGCTGCCTTTGCGAAATTTGCTGCTGCACCTCGGATCCTCCCTTTACAAGATTTGATACAGCCACTTTGTTAAAGGTCGAAAGATGCCGTTGATCCATCTTAACGGGTCAAACAATTGATTCAACCGCCAGTGAACCATAGCGGCCATAGTCGATCCAAGCACGATCAGGCATGATTGGATGACCCATTCCCGCCGCTCCCCGGTGTGCCACAGGACACGCCATTCGAATAAGAGTCCCAAGATAAAGAGAATACTGAAATAGATCATTCGCCGGATCCCTTCAAATTTAATGTCGGCGGATTATTTCCCGGGGTAAATACTTTCTGAACCGGTTTTGTATTCATACCCGGCCGCTTAATCTCAATCAGAATCGAATATTCCACCCTACAATTCGGAAAAATACTCGGCCACTCGGTGGCGATTTTCCGCCACGCCCGCGGATCTTTTATAAACAGTTTCGTGCCGAACTCTACGGCGTCCGTTTGATTTTTCCGAAGAACAGAAAGCGAGCTTTCCATTTCCTTTTGAATCGCTTCCGATAATTTCTTCTCCAACGAATGTATGGTCTCCGCCGTCAAATCTTTCTGGGTACAAAGCTTTCTGATTACCCCTTCTCCCTTGACGCTCACCTGAAAGAGGGGGGCTGCTTCCGTAAGAACAGGCTTTACCTTGACTTTTGCTTGCTGTACTTCGATCATGGTACGTTCATTGTCTTTCTCACACGGCAGTTCCAACTGCGCCCTCTTGACTTTGTTCAGAAACCAGAGAACCCCTCTGGATTTCGTTCCCGGAATCAATCCGGTCAAACGCCCGCCTTGAAATACCCCAATTCCTTTTAATACCACTTCGCCTGTCGAATTGTTATCTACCCAGGTAAGGATTGACGAATGGGAGGAAGCAAGAAACAGTTGATCAAACTGAAGCTCGCTGCTTTCCAAGGCAATCGACGTGTTGATTTGGTTGAAAATAAGCTCCTGAATTCCTTTTGCGGTGACCGGTTCCACCCCTGTAAAACCGTTCAGCACCTCGGCCGCTGTTCCGCTTGTAACCGCAAGCAGCTGGATACGGCGAAAATCGCGGCTTCTTTCAAAGTATTCCAGGGTTTGTCCGATCCCTTGTTCCGCAAAACCGTTGCCGAACACGATGATGGCGATATGGGAAAAAAACATACGCCGCCCCGATTTCTGAAAAAACTTTTGCATTGCTTCTTCCAGGGAAGGGGCTTGCTCTTCGAGTGTTAAATACCCATTTCCGCCCTCTTGCGCTTTGCCCTTTTGAACTTTTCCCGCTTTTCCCGCGCCGGCACCCGAGGTATCGATGATTTGCACTGTAACGCGCGTTGCCCCGTTCTCTGACCGATCGATACCCATGCCCATAATAATGGACATTTCCTGCAATTCGATCCGATCCCAGCAGCCTGAGGCAATCAAGCACGACAATACGATGATGATCCCACGCAATAACTTGTGTGGAAGCCAAAGTTTCTTCATGCCCGATCATCCTCTTGGCCGGTGTCCTGGAGGATGATCGAGCGACTTCGTCCCCGTACTGTGTTCTTCGTTTCGAACATTTGCGGTCTCTCTTTCATCTTCCACCACGGCGCACGAATAAACACATCCTTCATGTCAGCACGGATATATGGCGCAACGGGGGACAAATAGGGCACGCCGAAAGAACGCAACGACACCAAATGGGTAAGCAGCATCAATAAAGAAACAACGATGCCATACAAACCGAATGTGCTTGCCATCACGACAAAAGGGAATCGCAGGAAACGGATAGACGTGCCGAGGTAATAGGAAGGAACGGTAAAGGAGGCAATTCCGGTTAATGCCTCGACAATAACCACTAACGGGGACACGAGCCCCGCGCTGACAGCAGCCTCTCCCACGACGAGCGCTCCGACGATACTTACGGACTGACCGATCCCGCGAGGTAACCGAATTCCGGCTTCGCGCAAAATTTCGAACGAGAATTCCATAATCAGCATTTCGACAAAAGCGGGAAAAGGAACTCCCTCCCGACTTTTGACCAGCGTAATGAGCAAGACAGTCGGAACCATTTCCTGATGATAAGTAACCAATGCCACGTATAATGACGGCGTTAATAAGGACAGCCAAAACGCGCAATGCCGCAGCATTCTGATAGCCGATGCGGTAATGTAGTTTTGGTAATAATCTTCATCCGCCTGTAGCAAGCTGAAAAATGTTGTCGGTGCGAGCATGACAAGCGGGCTTCCGTCCGTCATGATCGAGACGCGCCCTTCCAAAAGAGCGGCTGCCATACGGTCAGGCCGCTCTGTCGACTGTGCGGTCGGGAAAAGGGAGAAAGGGGCGTCCCTGATCAGCTCGTCCAAATAATTTGCATCCAAAATGCCGTCGACTTGGATGTGCTTTAGCCGCTTCCGCGTTTCTTCTACAAAGCCCGGTTTCGTAATACCGTCAACGTAAAGAATAGCAATTTGCGTGTGCGAAACTTTTCCGATCGTCATAAACTCTATTTTGACGCGTGGACTGTTCAGCCTGCGGCGAATCAGCCCAATATTCTTTGTCAAATGTTCTGCAAAAGCCACTTGAGGTCCAATCACAGCCGGTTCCAGATCTGACTTCCCGAGAGAACGCTCATTAAATCCAGCGGCATCGATAACCAATCCTTGCCCGATGCCTTCGGCGATAACCGCTGCCATGCCGTTCCCGATGGCTTGATTGACCTCCTGAATCGTCCCCAATCTCTGGTACGAGGGTGCGGGCAATAGCTGCTCGAGTGTAGACATGTCGAGCCTAGGCTCCCGACAATGGACAAGCGGCTCCACAATGCCTGACTGCACTAATTGCTTATCGATCAACGTGCCAATCCAAATGACGGTTACTCTTGTTTCGCCGACGCGGATTTCGCGGTATTCAACATCGCCGCAGTTTGCCCATATCGACCGGAACAAGCTGCAGGCTTCGTCAAAGCTTACGGGAAGCGGACCCTGATCGTACAGCGATTGATCATCCAACCACGAGATGTCGGGCGTACGTTTCGGTTTTGGACGTCTAAGAAGACGTGAAATTTGAAATGTCATGCACGCATCCCTTTCCTCGATTGGTTATCTAATCCACACGTTTACTTCTATTTTATTCCCAATCCGCAGTTCGATTATCCAACGATAATATTCCCCGCAAGGATTTATGACTCTGCTCCCTCCGAAGAAACTCCACTCAACATTGCCCAAGCAATAGGATTTTGCCGGGGTACTTGCTACGACCGGATTGTGATTCATGGCAACATTCCGAAATGGGCAAATGCACTTCGTGAAGAACTCCGGAAGCATGCAGATGTACTTTTCCAAATCCGTAATACCCATCGTAAAATCTTCCACAAAAATAGGCCTGATTCTATTTCAATAGAACCGAGCCTATTATGATTTAATTCTATTGCTTATTTATTTCACGGCACTCGCCGGCCCGTTTCGGCTTATATGGAATAAGCCAGCTTTTTCTCCTCGGGGACGGGGGCGGCAGCCAAATTTTCTTCTCTGTCCATGACCCGGTTGAGGATCAGGTTTTCGAAATAAGCGAAACCGCTGTCCCGCTCCCTCGGCCGGGCTAGCGTGATGCGCGTGTCGAGGGAGATTTTGCCCTGATCGATCAGGAGCACCCGATCAGCCAGCGCCACCGCTTCGCTGACATCGTGTGTAACGAGGATGACAGTGAAGCCCTGCTCCAGCCAGAGCCGCTCGATCAGGCTCTGCATCTCGATGCGCGTCAAGGCGTCCAGCGCGCCGAGCGGTTCATCCAGCAGCAGCAGGCGCGGATGACTGGCGAGCGCGCGGGCCAACGCGACGCGCTGCTTTTGCCCGCCGGAGAGCACGCTCGGCCACTCGCCTGCGCGTTCCGCCAGGCCGACTTGCCCGAGCGCCTGGGCGGCCAGCGCCCTGTCCTTGCGCGGAGCGCCGACGCGCACGTTGTCGAGCACGGTTCTCCACGGCAGCAGCCGGGCTTCCTGGAACAGGAAGCGCGTATCGGAATGCGCCGCAGCGCCCCTGTCATTGCTCAGCAGAAGCGTGCCCCCCGTCGGTTGATCCAGCCCGGCGATCAGACGCAGCAGCGTGCTTTTGCCGCATCCGCTGCGGCCGACGATCGCAATAAATTCGCCATGCCCGATCGCGATGTCGAGATCGCTTAAGATCGGCTTGCTCCCGAACTGTTTACGCAGCTTTTGGATCTGGATGCGCGTTCCGGTCGATATTTTGCTCATGCTGCTTCTCCTTCCATCTTCATCAGGATGCTTTTTGGAAATTTGGATTCCACCGTAAAAACCTCCGCTCCAGCAGCTTGGCGATCGTATCCGACAGCTTTCCGAGGAGCGCATAGATCAAAATGCTGAGCACGATGATGTCCATCTGCAAATGCTCTCTCGCCTGCATCGCCATATACCCGATGCCGGAATCCGCAGCGACCGTCTCGGCGACGATCAGGGTCAGCCAGGTGATGCCCAGCGAATAACGGACGCCGACGAGAATGGACGGCAGTGCGCCAGGCAAAATGACGTGCGCGTACAGCGAAAACCGTTTTAACCCGTACACTTTGCCCATTTCGATCAGCCCGGGGTCAATGGAGCGGATGCCGTGGAACGTATTCAAGTAGACCGGAAAAAATACGCCCAGAGACACAAGCACCAGCTTGACTTCCTCACCGATGCCGAACCAGATGATGACCAGCGGAATGAGCGCCAGGTGGGGAATATTGCGGACCATCTGGATCGACGAATCGACCAATTTGTCCGCCGTATAAAAAACGGCGTTAACAAGCCCCAGCAGGAAACCAATCCCGCCGCCGATCACAAAGCCGCTAAGCGCTCTTTTGGAACTGACGCCGATATGTTTCAGCAGGTCGCCGCTCTGGACGAGCTTCCAGAAGGTACTCAATACCTTTAGCGGCTGCGGCAAAATATTCGTCGCCAGCGCCCCGCCGGTCGTCAGCACGTGCCACGCCAGCAAAATCACGACGGGAACGATCCACGGGGCGATTTTGTCAAACAAGCCGTTTCGCTTCATGGGTTCTTTAGCTCCCCGTCAAACGCATGACTCCAGGTTGTGCTGACATTCACTTTTTGTTTGAGCAGATTCACGCTTTGAAGCACGTCGGCTACGTCTTGTTCGGAAGCGATCGCCTTGTCGGAAATCGCGACGATGCGCGACGGGCGATGCGCTTCGCCCTCTTTCAGAGTAGCGAGTGCCTGGTCCACGGCCTGCTTCGTATTGTCCGCCGTAATTTCGGCCCACTTCGTCTGGTTATTGCGTGTCCACTCGTAAAATTTGTTCAGGCGCTGCAAAAAATCCACAATCGCCGCATGCCGGCCAGGATCGTCAATCGCCTCGGGGAGCGCTTCGATCAGGAAGTTGCCGGATAAAATATCTTTCGCGCTGGCCAAAGTCGTGGCCCCATTCTGGCGGGCCGAGATAATCGCATTCCCGTAGCTGGCCAGCGCATCGACTTTGCCGCCGACGAGCGCGCCCAATCCGTCGGAAGTCGACAGTTGAACGGGCTTGATATCTTCCCATTTCAGGCCGTTTTGCTGCAGCATTTTGAGCAGAAAATAATGCGCGGTCGTGCTGCCGACATAGGCCACCTGCTTGCCTTTCAGATCGGCGACGCTTTTGATCGGCGAGCCCTTGGGCACGACCAGCTCCTGATTTAAAGTGTTCGCCTCCTGAACCGCAACAATTTTAAAATTGCCGCCGCCCGCAGCCTGCGAAGCAAAAATCGGCGGAATTTCGCTCGTCAGCGCCACGTCCAGATGGCTGGCCGCCATCGCCTCCAGCTGCAGGTTGCCGCCCTGGAACACGCTGAATTCGATTTTGTACGGGGTATCGCGCAGCCCGGCGGCTTTGAACCCGATATCCAGGTTCGCCCATCCCGTCTGGCCGATCCGCAAAGTCACTTTGCTCAAATCGACTTTGGCTCCCGACGCCGAAACGGCTGCAGACGGGGATGCGGAGCTTCGGGACGCGGTTCCTCCCGTCGAGGCGCTGCTCGCGCAGCCCTCCAGCAGAGCGAGAACAAGCAAAAATGCGGTGCCGGAAAACAATTTATGTTTGGATCGTTTCATAGTTCGGATTCGCCCTTTCGTATGCCAGTTCAATTTGTTGTCCTACCTCATTCGTTCGATAAATGGCCTGAGCCAACGTTTCTTCGTTTACCCGAAACGGCAGCCCGCTGACCGCCGCCTCCGGAAGCTGCACGCCTCCCGCAACTTCGGCCGCCACCTCAGCCGCGTCCTTGCCGATGCCGAGCGCTTTCAGCGTAATCGGCAGTCCGAAGCCGTGCAGCAATGCCCCTAACCGCTCGATTTCTTCCCGGGGCTTCCCTTCGAGAATAACTTGCGCGAGCAGTCCGTAGGCGACTTTCTCTCCGTGCAGCGTACCGCGCGTTTCCGGCAAATAGGTCAGGCTGGAGTGGATCGCGTGGGCGATTCCGGCCCGGGCCGCTCCCCCGCTCAAGCTGCCGACCAGACCGGCCAGCAGCAGCACGGCGTTCGTCGTTTCGACGAATGCCGGAGTCACTTCTCCGCTGCCCGCCGTTTCGTAAGCCCGGGGCGCGTGCTGCAGCAGCAGATCGAGCGCCAGCTTGGCCGTCTGCGTCCCGATCCGGACGTCCAGTGCTTCAGGCGCGTCCTTCACGTTGACGCCGACTTCGTACCATTTGACGATCGTGTCGCCTATGCCCGATGCGAGGTAGCGCTTGGGCGCGAGCGCCAAAACGCGCGTGTCGGCCAGCACCAACGCCGGCGAGCGCCTGAGCGGCAAGTAGCCTGTGGAGCGGCCCTCCGCGTCGTACAGCACCGTAAGCGCCGACCAGGCGGCGCAGGTGGCCGCAATGGTCGGGACCGTCACGACAGGCAGGTCGAGCTTGTCGCCGACCGCTTTGGACAAATCCAGCGCCTTGCCGCCGTCCACGATGACGCCGCCGATCGACGTGCCATGCCCGCCGATAAATTTCGTGGCCGAATGGACGACGATATCCGCGCCAAAATCGATGGGACGCAGCAGGAACGGACTCGGAAACGTATTATCCACAATAAGCGGAATGCCGTTCTCGTGGGCGATGGCGGCGACCGCTTCAATGTCGAGGACGTCCCCTTTCGGGTTGCCGATCGTTTCGGCGTAGAGAGCTTTCGTTTTGTCCGTAACCGCTTTGCGGAAATTTTCCGGATTGCCCGGATCGACGAATTTCACCGTAATCCCAAGCTTAGGCAGAGTGGTGGCGAACAAATTAAAAGTGCCCCCGTACAGGCTCGTTGCCGATACGATCTCGTCTCCCGCTCCCGCGATATTCAAAATCGAATAGGTGATGGCAGCTTGGCCTGAAGCTACGCCGAGCGCTCCGGCCCCGTTTTCCAGGGCGGCAATCCTTTGTTCGAACACGTCCGTCGTCGGATTCATAATTCGCGAGTAGATGTTGCCGAATTCCTTGAGGGCGAACAAATTGGCCGCATGCTCCGTATCCCGGAACCCGTACGAAGTCGTTTGGTAAATCGGAACGGCGCGCGATTGCGTGGCGGGATCGATTTGCTGCCCCGCATGGATAGCCAAAGTTTCCGGAGATAATTGTCTTTCTGTCATCAAGCATGACCTCCTAAAATAAAATGAATGCAAAAAAACACAACTCAAAAAGAGGAGCTGTGTTTTCGGTGAACCGATCAACAAATCTTACTTTTCCTATCGGAATTATATAAGCCATCATATCAGCAAATCTTTTCTGCGTCAAATATTATTTTCAACCCGCTGACCCTAGCATAAAAGGCCCGCCGTTTGGGCCGAATGGGCTGGGCCGCTGCACAGGCAAATGGATTCTTGCCCACATAAGATAGACCAAAGCAGGATTGATTTTAGAACAGGAGGGGTTTATTTTGCACGGACCTTTCCATGCCGCCATGGTTGTGCTGGATTCGATGCAGAGCGACGTGACCGGAGACGGAATTCTCGATACCGTGTACTTGCTCGGCCATAGGCCAGAAGGGTCGTCGGAGCTTTTTGCCGACCACATCACGCTCGTCATCGAGGACGGGTACACGAATTACCGGACGGCAGTGAAACTTCCGAGCGGCGCCGGCTATAACGCCAGACTGTTTCTCGGGGATTTTGACCAGGACCGGATCGCCGATATTTGGATCGGCATCGATTCGGGAGGAAGCGGCGGGTACGGCATCTTCTATGTGTACTCGTTCAGGCACAGCCTGCTGCGCCAGCTGTTCGATTTTGAAAGCTACAACGAGGAGTACGCGTTCCGCGTGAATTACGAGGATGGGTACAAAGTGAGCGTGGCCAGCCCGCGCCTTGGCGTGCAGTTTATGATCGACATCAGCACCAAAAGCGCCGATTATTTGTCGCAAATGTACGACGGGCACGGCAAATTGAAAATGCCTGTCCAAGGCGAAGCGTTGGCAATAGGCGCCTTACAGCCGATCGTGACCAACGAAAAAAGCTTGAGCTACGACCTGCTCGCCTTCCAGCGCATCATTGGCACAACGAACGCGGACACGCTGGGCTACGTCGAAAATCTTTTGTCCTGGAAAGGCCAGTCCTTTGTGTCCGCAGCGCTATCCGTATCGGTTCCGGGCACCAAGCTAAACCATCGCGCCGGCGACGGGCCGCCGGATGGCGCTGCTGACTGGAACGATGAAATTCATCGTTCCGTACATCTTTGACGGCCTTTGTCGGCCGGATGCGTGTTCGGATGTCGCAATCATCGTTACGGCCTGCTCGGGGCGATGCAGACATCGATTCAACGGCATTGGCGAAAATTGCCCCGCTGTAGGTATTTGACAGTAGCTAATTGCGCTTTAACAGGCACTTCTCCGCTAATTCAGCATACTATGTGGGAGAAACATGAAAAGGAGTGAATATCGATGGGATTTATGCCGCCTCCAGGACCGCCGGGCCAATTCGGACCTTTCGGACCGCAAGGACCGCAAAGCCCACAGGGAATGCAGGCTCCGACAGCCCCTCCCCCGTCATTCGAGCCGCAGGTTATGCCTTTTGCAGTCGACCCGGGAGCTATCTCCGGTTGCCTGTTTCGCAATACGTACGTCTGGCTCAACAATGGAGAGCAATTCTGGTTTTTCCCTACCTTTGTAGGACGAACATCGGTTTCCGGGTTTAGATGGAACGGCAGGTTTTGGATGTTCTTCGGTATTGATTTGCGCCGAATCAGTTCATTTACATGTTTTTGACGTAAAAATGCCTTGTGATTGCAGTTATGATCACAAGGCATTTTTTTGAGCACATTTTCGCTGCCCGTTAGGCGCATATCCTCCCCCTGCCTATTCAAACTGCCGTCCCCATACGCTTCACCCAAGTTGCAACCGCCTCGTCGTCACCATCTATCCGCATACTCACCATTTATGTGCTATTCCTCCAGCAGCTTCATCTCTTTCTGCCCCAGAAGGATGGCGTACAATAGTTTGTGTACCAAGATCTGGAGTCTTCCAGACAGCAAAAAAGTAGGGTATTCTCGGGATGGCTAAAGTCACCAAGAAAGGAACCCTACTCATGGCAACTATAACAGAAAACAT